>JBAVDL010000213.1:0-1695 GCA_049587175.1 Thermoactinomyces sp. | reverse complement strand
GACCGATAAAGGCGATGAACAGGCCGATCCCCGCCGAGACGGCGTGTTTCATCCCCGAGGGGATGACGTTGATGATCATCTCCCGGATGCGGGTGGCGGTCAAAAGGAGAAAGATCACTCCGGAAATGAAGACCGCCCCCAGCACCGTCTGCCACGGAACCCCCATGCCCTGCACCACGGTATAAGTGAAATAGGCGTTCAGCCCCATGCCGGGGGCCAGGGCGATCGGATAGTTGGCCAAAAGGCCCATCAGAAGCGTTCCGATCGCCGAGGCGATAGCGGTGGCGACAAACACCGCCCCGAAGTCCATTCCCCCTTCCTGCCCGAGCATGAAGGGATTGACCAACAGAATGTACGCCATCGTCAAAAAGGTGGTGGTTCCCGCCAACACTTCCCTCCGCCAATTGGTGCCCGATTCGGTCAGGCGGAACCAGCGGTCCAACCCGGGCAATCCTTTGGACATTTTCGCTTCTCCTTTCCTTGTCGTTGCGATAGAAGGTTCAAAAAGCCACGGAGAGCGCCGGCCGGAAAGAGCCGGAAAGGACCGGCCTTTCCGGCCGTTTGGATCCGCTTATGCCCGAGGATGTTACTCCCACTCGATCGTCGCCGGCGGTTTGGAGGTGATGTCGTACACGACCCGGTTTACACCTTCCACCTCTCCGACAATTCGGTTGGCGATCCTCTCCAACACGTCGTAGGGAATTCGCGCCCAATCGGCGGTCATGCCGTCGACGGAAGTGACGGCCCGAATCCCCACGGTATAGGCGTAGGTTCGGGCATCCCCCATCACTCCGACGCTGCGGAAATCGGGAAGAACGGTGAAATACTGCCAAATCTCCCGGTCCAAGCCGGCCCGGGCGATCTCCTCCCGCAGGATGGCGTCCGATTCCCGGACGATGGCCAGTTTTTCTTCCGTCACCTCGCCGATCACCCGGATCCCCAAACCGGGACCGGGGAAGGGCTGTCTCCAGATGATCTCCCGTGGAAGACCCAGCTCTTCGCCGACCCGGCGCACTTCATCCTTGAACAGGGTCTTCAGGGGCTCGATCAGCTCCATCTTCATCTCTTCCGGAAGGCCGCCCACATTGTGGTGGGATTTGATCGTCTGGGCCGTCGCCGTTCCCGATTCGATGATGTCGGTATACAGGGTGCCTTGCCCGAGGAAGTGGTGTTCCCCCAGTTTTTCGGCCTCTTCTTCGAAGACGCGGATAAACTCGTTCCCGATGATTTTCCGCTTCTGTTCCGGATCGGTCACGCCGGCCAGTTTGGAGAGAAAGCGTTCCCGGGCGTCCACCTGGACCACGTTCATGCGGAAGTGATCCCGGAACGTGCGCATGACGCTTTCGGCTTCTCCCTTCCTCAGGAGGCCGTGGTCCACAAACACGCAGGTGAGTTGATCACCGACCGCCCGGTGAATCAGCGCGGCGGTGACGGAAGAATCCACACCGCCGGACAGGGCGCAGAGCACTTTCTTCTCCCCGACCCGCTCGCGGATCTCCTTCACCGCATCCTCGATAAAGGATTCCGCGGTCCAACCTCCGGCACAGCCGCATACGTCGTACAGGAACCTCCGAAGGATCTCATCCCCCTGTTCCGTGTGCTTCACCTCCGGATGAAACTGAACCGCATACAGGCCGCGGTCCGGATCACTCATGGCCGCCACGGGCGCCGACGCCGTCCTCCCGTCGACGCGAA
>JBAVDL010000212.1:0-2367 GCA_049587175.1 Thermoactinomyces sp. | reverse complement strand
GTGTAATCTCTTCTAACGGACGGGTTATTCCGCTTGCAATCCGGGAACTGAAAAAAGCCGCCAATGCATAAGCGATAATCAAACCCAGGATAAGAGAGAACCAGACCTGGCGCAACGATTGATTAATTTCTTCCATATCCAGAGACAGCAAAATAGCACCTGCCACCTGATTGTCACGAATAACAGGAACTGCCGCATGCAAATAATCCCCTCGAACTGCTGTCTGTACCATGCCCTCTTTCCCGTTTTGCAAAACATTTTTTACTTCAGGGATGTTATAGCCGTTTTGATCAAGCCCGGATTTTAAATCTTTTTCTCCGATCAGGTTGCCGGCCTGATCAAAAAAATTTACATGCACATCCAATGTCTTCTGGTACAACTCCTCCTGTTGCCTCACTTTGCCGCGATCGGCCCATTGAACCGTTTCAGCCAGCACCATTCCTTCCTTTTCCAGACGGTATGTCAACGAATCCAGATAGGATGACCTCAGCAGCAAGGCGACAAAAATGCCCGTCCCCAAAACAGAACACCCGATCAAAACCAGAGAGGACCAAGTGATTTTGGAGCGCAGTGACCTCATTGTTTTTTTGGTCCCTCAAATTTATAGCCAATTCCCCGCACGGTTTTAATATAAACCGGGTTGCGTGAATCAGGCTCTATTTTGTCTCGCAAATGGCTGACATGAACATCCACAATTCTTGAATCGCCTATATAATCATAATTCCATACCGCATTCAACAATTGATCCCGTGACAACACCTTGCCGCGATGGTTGGCCATATACAGAAGCAGTTCAAACTCTTTCGGTGTCAAATCAATCTCCTCTTCATCTTTCAGAACAACATATCCGTCCGGATCAATTTCTAAATGGCCAATCGAAAGCAATGATTCGTTCTCATCTGCCCGGTTTTCCCCGGTGAGGGCTTCAATTCGTCGCAATATTGCCTTAACCCGTGCGACAAGTTCCCTCGGGCTAAATGGCTTGGTCATATAATCATCGGCCCCGAGTTCCAGGCCCAGCACTTTATCCAGTTCATCCGTTTTGGCCGTCAGCATCAAGATCGGAAGATGCTTTTTCTCCTGCCGCAAACGCCGGCACACCTCCAAACCATCCAGTTTGGGCAGCATCAGATCCAAAACGACCAAATCCGGGTTGGTCTGCTTTACCATGTCCAGAGCCATCAGTCCGTCGTAGGCAATTTCAACCTGAAAGCCTTCCTTTTTCAAATTAAACTGCACCAGCTTTACAATGGATGCTTCGTCATCAACCACCAGGATTTTTTTGTTCACTTTGCGGGCCCCCTCTTTGCTTAAGATAAATTATTTCTCATTTATTAATCTTTTATTTACAATGCAAATCATAGCATAAGAAAGTTAAGATAAAGTAAAAAAACACCTTCTTTGCGGAAGGTGTATCCTGCCAATTCAGAAATTGTCAAAAATATCATGGAACATGGGACGCAAAGGCTGCGGAGGCAAAACATCCATTTCTCCTTCCGCAATGGTTCGCCCATCCCCGGTAACAAGTGCTTGCAAGGTGATGATTTTGCCTGTCTGGCATTTATGGTTTACTTTTAACAATAATGAAAGTTCCTTTTCCGGATGAAATGTTTTCGGAAACGAGATTCGCATTTCTTTTATGACACTCCCCGGTCCCGGCAATTCAGAAGAAACCAGTGATGAAAGCCAGCTGACAATGAGACCGGCCGGGACGATCACCTGGCCGTATCTTGTTTGTGCGGCAAAGCTTTCTTTGAGATAGATTGGGTTACAGTCATCCGCTGCACCCAGATAAGCAAATATATCACGCAGATTCACTTTCCTCTTGACCTCTACACGGTCACCAACTTGAATCTGGCTCCAATCTTTTCCAGGATTCATGATTTTCCCAAAGTCCAACGCAACCCCTCCTTGTGTATACGCTTTCATTTTATCACAAATTTGTACTGAAAATTCACATAAAAGAAAAGCGCTGTGATATATTTTTTGGAAAATTTGCGCAAACAATAAGTATTCGGCTTCAGTTTTGTCTGTTTTTCTGTTTTTTATGCGTGTCCATAAACCGGTACCCTCCTCCGGGATCTCCGGGAAAAAAACTGATATGAAAAGCATTTCCCTATTTTCATGGTTAGAAACAAACAGCTGCATGCCTGATTCCCATCCCACGCCTGACTCGTAAATAGGGGCGGTTGTTCCATGGGGGCAACATGCCCGGAAACAACAAATCATTCCAATTTTTCCGGAAAGGAGACAAGGAAAAGTACCGGAGGCGTTCCATTACAGAAAATGTCAAAGTTGCTTCCAGCCAATCAAATCCTTTGCCCAAATTTAAAACCCGGGGCTTTCTCCCCGGGCACATTAATAAAT
>JBAVDL010000211.1:0-5158 GCA_049587175.1 Thermoactinomyces sp. | reverse complement strand
GTTTATTAGAAAACCCCTTCTGTACTCAGTTACTAGAAGGGGTTTATCTACAGTCTGAACCGCACAGAAACATCTGTGCGGTTTTCTTTATTTTTAGGCAAACTTGGCAACCAATTTATTAAAATCTTGTTCAGAAATCATAATGTCCTGTTTAGTAAGCGGTTCCTTTTTAAATCCTTTAATCATATCTTCATATGCAGGCTGTTCTTTGTTTTGATAAATCAAGCCTGTAACTAACCCGTGATTTTCCATTAACTTTTGCATCGCCATATGACGATTGGATGTATCATATTCAGCATCTTCATCAAGATTTACCAGGTTTTTCTTGAAAAAGTCATAGGTATTCATTTTGTTATAAGTTACGCATGGACTGAACACGTTGATTAAAGAAAATCCTTTATGTTTAATTCCCGCTTCAATCAAATCGGTCATTTGTTTCAAATCACTTGAAAAAGCCTGGGCAATAAAGCCTGCTCCCGCAGTTAATGCCATTTCCATCGGATGAATCGGGGATTCGATGGAACCATAAGGCGTACTTTTGGTGATAAATCCTTTTTGGCTTCGCGGAGAAGTTTGTCCTTTTGTTAACCCGTAAACCTGGTTATCCATTACGATATAGGTGATATCCACATTCCGGCGAATTGCGTGAATCGTATGTGCCATTCCGATTGCAAATCCATCCCCGTCTCCACCGGCAGCAACAACTGTCAAATCCCGGTTTGCCAATTTCAATCCTTGCGCAATCGGCAATGAACGCCCATGTACACCATGAAATCCATAAGCATTAAAATATCCGGATATCCTTCCTGAACAACCGATCCCCGATACAACGGCTACCTCATGCGGTTCCAGTCCCAAATTGGCAAATGCACGCTGCATGGCGGCCAACACAGAATAGTCGCCACAACCGGGACACCAGTTGGGTTTTATTTTATTGCGAAAATCTTTAAATGTGGCCATGAACCAACAGCTCCTTACATTGATTGTAGATTTCAGAAGGAACAAACGGATTACCATCATATTTTCCATAATGAACCAATTTATCTGCCATTCCTGTATGCATTCTGATCAGATTGGTTAACTGTCCGGTAGCATTGTTCTCAACAACCAAAACTCTTCTGGCTTTATCCATCTGGTTCTTGACTATTTCTGTCGGGAACGGCATAATTTGACGAATATGGGCATGATTGATTTTCATTCCTTCAGATTCGAGACGTTCCATTGCCTCCTGAATCGTACCGCGGGTAGAACCAAAACCGACAATCAGCAAATCAGCCTCTTCATGCGGAGCTTCCAGATGAACGGGATTTTCAAAATCAATGCCATTTTTCAGCTTGGCCAACCGTTTATCCATCATTTTTTTGCGATTGTCAGGATTTTCAAACGGACGTCCTGTCGGATGGTGTTCAATACCGGTTACATGGTGCAAACCGCCTTTTTGACCCGGCAAGGTACGGCGTGAAACTCCATCTTCCGTAATCTCATAACGCTCAAACAACTCGGGATGCTCCAGATCCGGCAATTCTTCATCCCAAGAAACAAGTTTTCCGCGCTTGATTTCAATCCGGTTGTAATCCAGGGGTTCTACTGTCTGTTTCCCCAATGACAAGGCCAGGTCAGACAAGAGGATAACAGGGCATTGGTACTGTTCAGCCAGGTTAAATGCCTGTATGGTATCATAGAAACATTCTTCGGCTGTACTTGGAGCAATTACAATCTTCGGAATTTCACCATGAGTGCTGTACAGCATCGCCATTAAATCGCTTTGCTCCTGTTTGGTAGGAAGGCCCGTACTTGGACCGCCGCGTTGGGTATTGACAATGACAGCCGGCGTTTCTGTCATTCCTGCCAATCCGATTGCTTCTGTCATCAGGGAAATTCCGGGACCTGATGAAGCAGTAAGTGCACGAACCCCGCCATAGTTGGCGCCGATTACCATCGCAATCGCTGCAAGTTCGTCTTCTGTTTGAACAACGGTACCGCCGAATTCCGGCAACGTTTTTATTAAATATTCCATGATCTCGGAAGAAGGAGTAATCGGATATGCGGCCATCAAACGGGCACCTGCAGCGACTGCCCCTAGTGCAATGGCGTCATTTCCGATCATATACAAACGTTTTTGTCCATCAGAAGGCTGCAGGCAAAAGCGGTTATCCAAGTCCCCAATTTCACTTTTAACATATTCAGTTCCCTTGGCAATAGCTTCCATGTTCCTGTCAACCACTTTTTGCCCTTTTTTGGCAAACCGCTCTTCAATTACTTCTTTAAAAGCATCTGCCGGGATCCCCAACAAAGCAATGGAAGCACCGACGGCTACCATATTTTTCATTTGGGACATTCCAACATCTTCTGCAATTTTTGTAAATGGTACAGCGACAAGTCGCGCATTTACCCCTTCCGGAACGATTGGATTAAACTTGGCATCGGCCAAAATAACGCCGTCATCAATCAGTTCATACGCGTTTAGGTCAATTGTTTCCTGGTCAAATGCAACAAGAATATCCAGCTCGTCGGAAATGGAGCGAATCGGGTTTATGCTGATCCGAATTTTGGTATTGGAGTGGCCACCTTTAATCCGGGAAGAAAAATGTCTGTACCCATATAAATAGTACCCTTTACGATTTAAAGCCGTTGACAAAATCTCTCCAGCACTGTCAATACCTTCCCCTTGCTGTCCGCCCACTTTCCACGAAAGCTGTTTAACCATGAACTCATCTCCTTTAATACTGCCACACACTACGCAATATTAAATAACTATAAATTATATCGACTCTTCACAAATAACGAACAAATTGTGAAAAGTGATAGCATTTTCATGTACTAATTCTAGACCTGTATTGGTTAAAAAGCAACCACTTTATGTTCTCTATCTTTTCAATTTTTCCTTTTTTTCATGAATAACAACCCTTGCATAAATATATGACCTTTTTTACTAACCTTTTTTCCATTTTATAATGGCAAATGTTTTAAATAGAAAGCATAACCATTTTCCCAGGCCCATTTTCTTACCAGTGACTCGGGATAATGCTGCAAAAGAGCATTTTTCAAACGATAGATATACTGATAATTTGGTAAATCTTTAATCTTGTTATCAATTCCATCGAAATCGGATCCAAAAAAGAGGTGCTTTTCTCCCCCCAGACTGCACACATGTTCAATATGCAATAGAATGTGCTTCACTGACACCGCCTGTGATGGCTGCCAGACAAAGGACGGTACAAAGGTAATGCCGATCAGTCCCTGTTTGTCAATAATTGCCCGGATTTGACCGTCTTCCAGATTCCGTTTATGCGGTGCAATCTTGCGGCAATTGGAATGAGACGCGAGAATGGGCAAGTCTGACTCCATCACTTCCCAAAATCCCCTCTCTGAAAGATGGGAAACATCCAGAATGATGCCCAGTCTTGCCATCTCGGCAATCAGCTTTTTTCCAAACAGGGTCAGGCCTCCGTCCCGACTTTCTTCAATCCCGTCCGCTGCTTCATTTGCATAATTCCAGGTTAATCCCAATTGACGGACTCCCAACCGAAAAAAAAGGCGCAGATTTTCCAGTTCTCCCTGCAGCGCATCCGCCCCTTCCATTGCGAGAATTGCTCCCGTTCGATTCTGGAAACATTTTTTCAGTTGACCTTTGCTGTCTACCAGATGAACCTGCTCTCCCTGCTGAATAATTTGCTCATAAAACAGATCTGCCTGTTTTAATGCAACGGACAGCCGCTGTGCCCTGGAAACGGTTTCAGGAACCCAAATGGCAAAGACCTGCAATGCGACAGGTGCCTTTCGCAATCGGTGATAAGAACTGTCCAGCTTTGACTTGCTATCATAAAATCGATGTTCCGGCAGGTTTTGCCACATTTTGCTTAACACATCACAATGTCCGTCAAGCCATTGCATCCGTTTCATCCTTCCATCCATTAAAAAAACCTGTCTATATAAATAAACAGGTTTTTTTGAATATATTGACCAAACTGTCTAACGAGGTTCCACGATTAACTTGATCGCGGTCCGTTCTTCACCATCGATCATAATATCTGTAAAGGCAGGAATACAAATCAGATCGATTCCACTTGGCGCCACGAATCCTCTTGCAATTGCAACTGCTTTTACAGCTTGATTCAGCGCGCCTGCGCCAATCGCTTGCATTTCTGCTTGACCACGTTCACGCAAGACACCGGCGAGTGCACCAGCAACAGAGTTCGGATTGGATTTTGCTGAAACTTTTAATACTTCCATGAAGGTACCTCCTCGATGGTTGGAGTGAGTCCACTAATATCCTATTCGACTCACAAGTAAAAATTCCTTCCAATTTGCATAGATAGGGGTAAAAAATCATAAATAAATTTATTTTATATCAACCGATGAGCGGGTGCTCTTCATCAATGCGAATTCTCGTTAATTTCAAGGTTTTCTTGGTCTCCTTGTTCAAATCGATCAATACCGCATTAAATTGTTCTCTACCTCTGGCAACAGAAAATCGTACTGGCATTTGTGTAACAAAACGCTTGACAACAGCACTTTTTTCCATGCCAATCACGCTGTCATACGGGCCAACCATCCCTACATCTGTCAAGTAGCCTGTTCCTTTGGGCAGGATCCGTTCATCCGCAGTCTGTACATGCGTATGTGTTCCAATGAGCGCTGATATTCTTCCGTCCAGAAAATATGCCAAAGCCTGTTTCTCTGAAGTTGTTTCCGCATGAAAATCAACCAGAATATAAGGAGATCCCGGAATTTGTTCCAATATCTCTTCCGCTTTGCGAAAAGGACAATCCAAATCTCCCATATAGGTTCTTCCCATCAGATTGACCACAGCCAGTTTTCCGCCCTGCAAATTTAGTATGGTATAACCTCTTCCCGGTGTGCCCGACGGAAAATTGGCCGGACGAACCAGGTTTGGCTCCTCATCAATAAAGTCAAATATCTCAGACTGTGCCCAGGCATGATTTCCCAGTGTAATGCAGTCAACTCCCAAATCCATCAATTCCCGTACAACTTCCCGCTGAATCCCCCGGCCGTTACTGGCGGCATTCTCACCATTGGCCACAATGGCATCCGGTGAATACATCTGGCTTAATTTTGGCAAATAGGTTGCAATTGCTTTTCGCCCTGCTTGTCCTACAATATCACCGATCATTAAAATTCTCATAAAATTATATAT
>JBAVDL010000210.1:0-1672 GCA_049587175.1 Thermoactinomyces sp. | reverse complement strand
ACGCACACGGAAACTCGGCCCATTTGGGATGATGGATACCTGCTACGCTAACATCCTCAATTTCTTCCATTTCTCGTATTACGTCTTCTATCTCACCTGGGAAAATTCCGCCAAATCCGGAAAAGAAGATCACGTCTTTATAGCGGTCGACGATTTCAATAAAGCCTTGTTCATCGATTCGCCCGGCATCTCCTGTCAAAAACCACCCCTGGTAAAAGGCTTTTTTGGTCTCCTCCGGGTTTTTCCAGTATTCTGTAAAGAGTTGCGGACTCCGGACAGCGACTTCTCCGACCTCTCCCGGTGGAAGTTCTTCTCTGGTTTCAGGATCCAGTATTTTTACTTCAGGCAATAAATAAACTTTCCCAACAGTTCTGATTTTATCATAGCCAAATTTTGGGTTCCAACAGGAGATAGGTCCGGTTAATTCTGTAGCTCCATATGCTTGGACCACTTCAAATCCAAGCTTTTTGTAATCCCTGATAATACTTTCAGGCACTTTGGTCCCGCCGGATATAAATCGTTTGAGAGAGGATAAAGTATAATCGCTTTTATATATGATCGGTAATAATATGCTGAGTAGATTGGGCGGTAAAATAAGACAGTTTATTCTCTCTTTTTCAATTGTCTCTAACAGAGATTCAGGAGATAACTCTGGCAGGTAGATGAGAGATATCCCTAAATAAGATTGAGTGTAGACACTAAAAGCCGCAGACATATGGAAAGTTGGAGTGGAAAAAAGTTGACGCGAATGCATAAGATAAGTGGTTGAGCCAGTAATTGCACCAGCAAAGAATGCATTATGCGAAGTGACGACGCCTTTGGGTTTTCCCGTTGTCCCGGAAGTAAATATAATCGTGCAAGGATCTTCAGGTTTCACTTCGATATCGGGCGGGGTGGTTGGATATCCTTTTAATTTCTCTAAAAGGCCTGAACTTACTTTATGCTGATTGCATACGATTATGCTGCGGATGTTTTTCGATTCTATGTAATCTTGAATGAAGTGGCAGTATTGATCTTCCACAAGGATATAATTGGTTTCTACATGATCAAGGGCCCAGTGGATCAACTCTTGCTTCCAATGATAACTAATCGGTACAGCAATGGCTCCAATCTTTGCCAGTGACATCAGGCTGAGAGGATAAGAGGCATTAACACCGATCAGGAGAGAAACCCGATCTCCTTTTTTTACGCCTTGCTCTAGGAGATAGTGAGCATATTGGTTGGTTAATGATTCGTATTCTTGGTAACTGATGCGAAAACCAGGGGAGACCAGTGCCTCTTGCGCAGGATGAAATCGGGCATAGGACCGTAAGGAATTTCCGATAGTACTAGTGATGTTTACCAAGATATCACCTCATATATACGGTCTATATTATCTTTTCATTTATTCCCCAGGAGTGTTTGCCAATTCTTGATACATCTTTCTTAATTGTGATTTGTCTACTTTCCCATTTGGATTGCGTGGAAGCGGCTTGTCACAGATGACTACATCTACAAGCTTGTAACGTTCCAGTTTTTGGTGTACATATTGGAGGATATCGGTTTTTGCAAGCCGGGAACCTTTTCTGACATTTACAAACGCACACGGAAACTCGGCCCATTTGGGATGATGGATACCTGCTACGCTAACATCCTCAATTTCTTCCATTTCTCGTATTACGTCTTCTATCTC
>JBAVDL010000209.1:0-44913 GCA_049587175.1 Thermoactinomyces sp. | reverse complement strand
TGTCTGTATTGAGACGACCATTCTGACCGGAACTCAACCCAATCAGCATCACATCTACGGACTTTCATATTTTCACAAGCAGAAAAAACGGATTGTCAATTTTGGAACCGGACTTCGGGAAACGCTGAAGACAGGCTTGAAAACCGTACTGACCGACAGCCTCATGCACCTGAACCAGAAATATATCAGCAGCGAAGTAAAAACGATCCATGAAGAGACTGCCCTGCCGACCGCTTCCATCAATGGCCTGATTTATCGGGGAAGATATGAACGCAAATTGTTTTCCCCGCAAATTGCCAGCCTGTTTGGCATCCTCCCCCGGCAAATTCCGACCCGGGCGCCGGCATTTTTTTCGTTTGCCGCTTTGTCAAGGATTTTTTCAAATACAAAATATACTTCTTTCCGGAGGCGGTTTGGCTTTAACGATTCCTTCACGCGCATGGAACTTTCATCCCTGATTAAAAACAGCAAACTGCCCGCTTTTACGATTGCCTATTTTCCTTCCAATGATGACCCGGTACATAAAAAGGGGCCAGCGGAAACCAGGGGAATTATTGAAGCTGACAAGGAACTGCAAAAAGTTCTGGACTCCTTTGGTTCCTGGGAAGAAGCCATCCGGAAAGCAACCTGGATTATCATGGGAGACAGCGGACAGTCCCATATTCTGCCCGACAAACAGGCGGCGTACATCGATTTGCGCAAAAGACTCCGTTCCTATCAAATCATGCCAATCAGGCAACTGGCTCCCCGGGCGCAAGATCAGCTGGTGTTATGTGTAAACGAACGGATGGCCTATATTTATATCCTGGATTCCGGGTTGCCGACAGATGAAGTGGTTGAAGCCCTGAAAAAAGAACCCCAGCTGGATATTATTGCATGGAAGGAAAAAGACTGGATTTATGTCGTTAGCGGCAAACTCCCCGAAGCCCGCTTCCGTTTTCGCAAAAATGGCCTTTTGCAGGATGAATACGGGCAAAATTGGGATCTGGAGGGAGATCTGTCCGTCCTGGATATTTCCATCACTTCCGATCGGATAAAGTACGGCATTTTTCCCGATGTCCTGTTCCGATTGTCCGGCGTCATGGATACAGGAGAGCGGGTAATTGTCGTCACTGTCGCTCCCGGCTATGAATTAACGGGAGAAAGCTCGCCCACCCACAAGGGAGGCTCCCACGGTTCCCTGCACTATCTGGATTCCTGTGTACCCATGATCGTGACGGGAACTGATTCCGAACCAAAGACTTTGCGCTTTATCGACCTGAAAGAGTGGATCCTGGAATTGATCTCATCCTGAAAAGAAAACACTCATTTCTGTAATGAGTCAAGCTTTGTTTCACATACAAGTGAGTAAAAGGGATCGAAATGGGGAGAAACCGTAAATGAAACATTTGACAGAACCGGGCAAGCGATGTTCCCTTTCCTCCGTCAACCTGGAACACAAATATCCTGTACTGTCGCCTGAAGTTTTATTTATACTGGAATTGGAACAGGATGAATATTTCCCTTTCCTGGCACAAGAAGAAGTCCTGCCTGTTGTCCGTCAGGCCATGCAAAAAGGACAGCTGGCTGCACATCGCTGGGGCAACGGAACGTCATTCAAGGATATGGTCAATCTTTTATTAAAGCAAGGTTTAACGGTTCGCTTTAAAGAAAAACATGGGGAGAATCCCTTCACTCGAGCCGAATATGACAGAAAAAAGGGATTGATCTCCATCTACCGCCAGTCAGTTCGCCAGATCCGGCAGCTGTTTCGGGAAATGAAACTTTCCGTTCCGGATGAGGATCTTTTTCTGCTTCATTTGGTCCATGAATGGTTTCATCATTTGGAAGAAACCAAAGCCGGCAGAACCGATATTGCCCTGCCCCGTGTAACAGTTAGGAAAAAAGGTCCCTTTGCCATTCGCAAACCGTTGAAACGATTACGTGAAATCGCAGCGCATTCCTTTACCCAAACTGCCCTGAAACTGGACTGGTCCCCGCTTTTGCTGGACTATCTGTTGCTTTATAAAAGCAAGGGATGGAACACAGGGCAAATCCGGGAAGCCTTCAAAAAGGAAAAAGAGCGGATTCGGTCCGCATACGCTTCCCAACAAACCGATGGAGAGGACTCGGCTACTTAGATTGGTCAAACGGCCAATCTGTTTTTATGATACAGATGTCAAACTGGCATATCATTTGCTAAGATAGAAAAGAGAGGTGAAATCTATGGATCGTTGCATATGCCCAAGATTTGAAGAAGCTGTCAAGATCATATCGAAAAAATGGATAGGACTGATTATCCGGGTCCTGATGGAAAGACCCTGCCGTTTTCGGGATATTCGTGAGCAAATTCCTTCAATGAGTGAACGTATGCTGGCTGAACGGCTCAAGGAACTGGAAGCCAACGAATTGGTGGAAAGGAAGGTCTATCCGGAAACACCTGTCCGGATTGAGTATACCTTGACCGAAAAAGGACGAGCCCTTACTCCTGTAATCGACTCAATTCAGAAATGGGCGGATGAATGGATTGAATGCGAAGAAGAAGAACAATGATTTTATGCAAATGATCTGGACAGTTTATAGATCCGACTCAAGACTCAGTCATCAACTTTTGGTGATTGAGTTTTTTTCATCTTAATGAGAAATGTTTAAAAAATAGATATAATAGATATAGTGCATTTTGTTGCAATTTATAATGCAATGAGCAATGATATGATCTGTCTGTCAATCGTAGGCCATTTGTAACGATTCAAACAATAAAAGAAGAAGGGATTTATATGCAATTTTTGAAAGAATCTATTTTAAAACTTATTACAGAAACGTCTACCAATTTGCCGCCGGATGTACGAAAAGCGATCAAAAGAGCCCGGGAGATGGAAAATGCCGGAACCCGCGCCGCGATTGCCTTGTCTACAATTGCCAAGAACATTGTAATGGCGGAAGAAAACGTATCCCCTATATGCCAGGATACCGGGCTGCCTACATTTAAAATCAGGGTTCCGGTCGGCATCAACCAGTTGGAAATCACCCGGGCAATCCGGGAAGCTGTTTCCGAAGCCACCAGGAAAGGATACCTGCGCCCGAACTCCGTAGATTCATTGACTGGCGAAAACAGCGGCAACAATCTGGGTGAAGGCACTCCCGTCATCTCCTACGAGCAATGGGAACAGGATGCGATCGAGGTTCGCCTGATCCTGAAAGGCGGCGGCTGTGAAAATAAAAACATTCAATACAGTTTGCCCTGTGAATTGGAAGGCCTGGGCCGGGCTGGTCGGGATCTGGACGGAATCCGCAAATGCATATTGCATTCCGTTTACCAGGCCCAGGGACAGGGATGCAGCGCCGGATTTATCGGGGTGGGCATTGGCGGCGACCGCACAACCGGCTATGAACTGGCGAAAAAACAATTGTTCCGCCATGTTGATGATACCAATCCCAACCCCAAACTGGCCGAACTGGAAGAATATATTATGGATAAAGCAAATACGTTATCCATTGGCACCATGGGTTTTGGAGGAAATGTCACCCTGCTGGGCTGCAAGATCGGAGCCATGAACCGGATTCCGGCCAGCTTTTTTGTATCAGTTGCCTATAACTGTTGGGCTTTCCGCCGCCAGGGCGTCACGATTGATCCCGAGACAGGAAAAATCTCCAATTGGCTCTATACTTCAGAGGAGAAAGTGGATGTGAAACTGGACGAGGATCGTGCCGCTGCGAGTAACAGACGGGAAATCGAACTTTATGCACCGATTACGGAAGAACAGGTTCGCAACCTGAAAGTCGGGGATATTGTAATTATCAATGGCCCGATTCATACAGGGCGCGATGCCTTGCACAAATATTTGATTGATCATGATGCTCCGGTCGATTTGAACGGCAGCGTCCTTTACCACTGCGGACCGGTCATGCTCAAGGATGAAAAAGGAAACTGGCAAGTGAAAGCAGCCGGACCCACCACCAGTATTCGGGAAGAACCTTATCAAGGTGATATTATCAGGAAATTTGGTATACGGGCCGTGATCGGTAAAGGCGGAATGGGCCGGAAGACCTTGCAGGCTTTACAGGAACACGGCGCTGTATACCTGAATGCCATCGGCGGAGCCGCCCAATATTATGCTGACTGCATTACCGCTGTAGACGGAGTCGACTTTATGGAATTTGGTGTTCCTGAAGCGATGTGGCATTTGCGGGTGAAGGGCTTTGCCGCAATTGTCACCATGGATGCCCATGGCAACAGCCTGCATGAAGATGTGGACAAAACTTCATTGGAAAAGCTTGCAAAACTGAAAGACCCGGTTTTTAAATAATGATTGAAATACACCTTGACTGGGGGACCATGAACAGTCCGGAAAATATTTCCCGTTTTGGCCCCTTCGTCAGGGTGTTTTTTTGTCAGGAAATGTTCCTGCCCGCAAGTCATAAAGATAGATTATGGCAACTACTCTACTTTTTTACTGTTCACAGAATGGACTGTACAGGGTACAATAGGCTTGAGTCGTTTTGTTCAGAAGGGATATTTCCTTAATTTGCAAAAGGAATAAAGGAAACACCGTGGGTCTGTTTCTCGTTTCTTAAAGTGAAAAGGGGGATTTCACAACTGATGAAGAACATCAAAATTTGGGGGATTTTTACCCTAGTTATTATCACAGCTTTTTCCCTGATTGCACCCATGCAGGTTTCAGCGGATGCGATTGAGGGGGAAACCGTTGTAACCTTGGGAAAAGATCTGACTGGTACCCAACGTGATCAGATATTGAACGAGATGGGCGTTGATCCCGATGCAAATACAGTCAAAATCATTGAAGTAACCAACCAGGAAGAACACCAGTATCTGGGGAGTTACCTGAGCAAAGATGTGATCGGGCAAAGGGCCATCTCCTCTGCCAAAATCACACTGGCATCCACAAACCAGGGGATCTCGGTAAAAACCAACAATATTACAACGATCACTCCAAGCATGTATGCCAACGCAGCCATTACGGCCGGAATCAAAGATGCGGATATCTATGTCACTGCACCGTTCAAGGTGTCCGGTACAGCTGGCCTGACCGGGATCATTAAGGCCTTTGAAACGGCTACCGGCCAAAAAATTGATGAAAACAAAAAACAGGTAGCCAATGAGGAAATTGTCCGCACGCAAGAAATTTCAGAACAGATTGGCGATCCGAACAAAGCGGTCCAATTTATCAATGAAGTGAAAAAACAGGTTTCCGAGGAAAAACCGAAAAGTCCGGAAGAGTTCCGTGATATTATCATTAATGTTTCCAACGATTTCGATATAAACCTGAATGAACAAACCATTAACGAGATGACCCAATTCGCCCAGAATTTCAGCAAATTAGGCATTGATTGGGATCAAATCAGCCAGCAATTTGAAAACTTGCGTGGCGACATCAAAGACATTTTGGATTCCGAAACGACCCAGGGAATTATTGACACCATTTTTGAATGGTTAGGCGATTTGTTCCGTTCGATTGGTGAACTCTTTACTTCGGCTTCATCTCGACATTAATGACAATAAAAAAGAAGAACCGCTGGAAACCAGCGGTTCTTCTTTTTTAAACGGACAGCCATTTTTTAAATAAATGTTTTGTTGCTTCCCGGTTTGCTTTGGCAATCGCTGTGGTTAACGGAATTCCCTTGGGACATGCCTGTACACAGTTTTGAGAGTTCCCGCATTCCTGCAAACCGCCCTCTTCCAACAGCGCTTCAAGCCGTTCATCCTTATTCATGGCGCCAGTCGGATGAGAGTTAAACAATTGTACTTGTCCAATGACAAATGGACCTTTAAAGTTTGATTTTTCATTAACATTGGGGCACGCTTCCAGGCACACCCCGCAAGTCATGCATTTGGATAATTCATAGCGCCATTGTCGTTCGTTTTCAGCAAGACGCGGTCCTGGTCCCAGATCATAGGTTCCGTCAATTGGAATCCAGGCTTTTACATGTTTCAGTGCATTAAACATCCGGCTCCGGTCAACAATCAGGTCACGGACGACCGGGAATGTATTCATCGGCTGTATGCGGATTGGCTGTTCCAACTTGTCTACAAGGGCGGAACAGGCTTGTTGCGGTCTTCCGTTGATAACCATGGAACAGGCCCCGCATACCTCTTCCAGGCAGTTGGATTCCCATTGCACAGGCGCCACTTTTTCGCCTTTGCTGTTTACAGGATTACGCTGAATCTCCATCAAGGCGGAAATAATATTCATATTTTTGCGGTATGGAACTTTAAATTCATCTACATATGGTTTTTTATCCGGTCCGTCCTGCCGTGTTATGACAAGGTGTACGAGTTGTTGTTTACTCATTTTTTTCTTTTCCCCCCTTATCCACGTCATAACGACGCGGGCGAGGCTTGATTAATGAAACATCAACCGGTTCATATTCAAATTCTGGTCCTTCTGGTGTAAACTTCGCTTTGGTTGTTTTTAACCACTCTTTATCATTTCTGTCCGGGAACTCCGGCTTGTAGTGGGCTCCACGGCTTTCATTACGGTTATATGCCCCCAGGGTAATAACTCGGGCCAATTGCAGCATGTTCCACAATTGACGGGTAAATGCGACAGCCTGGTTACTCCATTTGCTGGTATCGATCATATTGATGTTTTGGTAGCGTTCCATCAATTCCTGAATTTTTTCGTCAGTTTTCTTCAGACGGTCATTATAGCGAACAACGGTTACGTTATCTGTCATCCATTCGCCCAGTTCCTTGTGGAGGAGGTAGGCATTCTCATTTCCGCCATCCATTTTCAGGAGTTTTTCAAATTTTTCCTCTTCCGTCTTGCGTTGCGATTCAAAAGAATCAGCAGGCATGGAATCCACACTTTTATCCAGTCCACGTACATATTCCAGTGCTTTAGGTCCGGCAACCATGCCTCCGTAGATGCTGGAAAGCAAGGAGTTGGCTCCCAGACGGTTTGCACCGTGATATTGGTAATCAACTTCCCCTGCAGCAAACAGACCCGGAATATTGGTCATCTGGTTATAGTCAACCCACAAGCCGCCCATCGAATAGTGCACGGCCGGGAAAATCTTCATCGGAACCTTGCGGGGATCTTCACCTACAAACTTCTCATAAATCTCAATAATACCGCCCAGCTTTACATCCAGCTCGTGCGGGTCTTTATGGGACAGATCCAGGTAAACCATGTTTTCGCCGTTAACACCCAATTTCATATCGACAACAACTTTAAAAATGGCGCGCGTCGCAATATCACGCGGAACCAGGTTCCCATAGGCCGGATACCATTCTTCCAGGAAATACCACGGTTTCCCGTCTTTATACGTCCAAACCCGTCCCCCTTCACCACGTGCAGATTCAGACATCAGGCGTAACTTGTCATCTCCCGGGATGGCCGTTGGATGAATCTGGATAAACTCACCATTGGCATAGTATACGCCCTGTTGATATACCGAACCGGCGGCAGTACCCGTATTGATCATGGAGTTGGTTGATCTGCCGAATATGATTCCCGGCCCGCCTGTCGCCAGAATTACAGCATCAGAAATGAACGTGACAATTTCACTGCTGCGCAGGTTCTGGGCCACAATCCCGCGGCATCGTCCTTCATCATCCTGGACAATACGCAGAAATTCCCAATGTTCATATTTCGTGATTTTTCCTTCTACTTCGTATCGACGAACCTGTTCATCCAGAGCATAAAGCAATTGTTGTCCAGTGGTCGCTCCTGCATAAGCAGTCCGGTGGTGTTTCGTTCCCCCAAACCGGCGGAAGTCGATCAATCCTTCCGGCGTACGGTTAAACGGAACTCCCATCCGATCCATCATGTAAATAATTCCTGGAGCCGCTTCACACATTGCTTTAACTGGAGGCTGGTTGGCCAAAAAGTCTCCTCCGTAAACCGTGTCATCAAAGTGTTCCCATGGGGAGTCTCCTTCACCCTTCGTATTTACAGCACCATTGATACCGCCTTGGGCACATACGGAGTGAGAGCGTTTCACAGGAACAATCGAAAACAATTGTACATCGGCGCCGGATTCAGCTGCTTTGATGGATGCCATTAAACCAGCCAAGCCACCGCCCACAATGATTATTTTTTCATTCATTGGTCTAGTGCTCCCTTCTAAAACTGTGCCAATTGTTGGATAAAATCAGGTTGGGCAAAAGCGAATAGTGCTGAAATTCCCATATATGAGACGAATAAGAAAACAACGCCCCATACCCATGTAGAAACGCGTTGGGCACGTGGTCCCACCGTGATACCCCAACTGACGAGGAATGACCACATTCCATTGCTGAAGTGAAAAACAGCACAAAGCAATCCGATGACATAAACTGCAAAAATAACTGGATTTTGCACGGATTCTGACATTAATTGCGCCAACTGTTCGGAACTCAGATCATACAGAGCAACCTGTACTCTTGTCTGCCACACATGCCAGATGACGAAAACCAGTGTAACAATCCCTGTCACCCGCTGCAAAAGGAACATCCAGTTGCGAAACGTGCCAAAACTGCCTGTATTGTTTTTGGCAGAAAAGGCAATCGCCAATCCGTATATGCCATGATACAGGAGCGGCAGGATAATAAAGAAGATTTCCAAAACGACCAAAAAGGGTAAGCTCCAAAGACCGTCAACTTTTTCGACAAAAGCTGATGCACCTCGTGTGGCATAGTAGTTGGTGAATAAATGCTCCATTAAAAAAAAGCCCACCGGTATTACGCCTAACAACGAGTGTATCCGACGGTTGAAAAAGCTGCGTTGTGTGCTCATCATTTGCCTCCAATCTAGAACATAGTCGCACCGTGAGAAAATTGAAAGGTTCTGATATAAACGATAACTCTTTTAAAAGGTAAAGGGTTTCAACATGGTATATTTTACTCCCTTATCATTTCATTCGTCAAGGAACTGTCAAAATTTCAATAATTCCATTCATCATGCAAAAATTTCTGAATCTGTTTTCCGAACAATGAAAACTCTACCAGGAAAGCATCATGACCGTAATCAGAAGAAAATTCATGATACATTGAGTTGATTCCGGATTTTTGGCAAACATGATAGAATTCACGCGATTGACGCACAGGAAAGTAAATATCTTCTTTGATGCCAATGACCAGCACCTGGGCGGAAATTTTTTTGACAGCTTCTTCCAATCCTCCCCGCCCGCGCCCCAAATCATGATGATCCATGGCATCCAGAAAAAGCAGATACGTATTTGCGTCAAACCGGCTAACCAGTTTTTTCCCCTGGTAATGCAAGTACCCTTCCACCAGGGCTTGGGTACTTTGAGTATTTTGCTGGGCAAATCTCTGTTCAAACAGCGGATTGGTCCGGTACGTAACCATGCCGACCATACGCGCAATCGACAATCCCTGTACCGGGCCTTTTCCCGGGTAGTAATCTCCCCCTTTGAATTCCGGATCTTCCATGATTGCCCGGCGTCCAATTTCATTATATGCCATCGACATGGTTGACAGCGTGGCGCCTGTAGCAATCGGAATGCATTTGTCCATGTAATCCGGATACATGACAGCCCACTCCAGAGCCGCCATTCCGCCCATCGATCCGCCAATCACCGCCTTGAGATGATCGATTCCCAACTTTTGCAGTGCCTCGTATTGTGCCCGAACCATATCCCGGATCGTCACTTTTGGAAAGCGGCTGCCATATTCCTTTCGGGTACGGGGATCGATGGAAGACGGGCCCGTACTGCCTCCGCAACCCCCAAGCACATTCATCGTGATGATGGTGTATTTCTGCAAATCAATATAACCGCCCACTCCAATCAATCCGTCCCACCAGCCCGGATCCGTTTCATCACCAACAGCGTGCGTGTCGCCTGTCAAGGCATGGCAGACCAGAATAACCTGATCGGTGTTACCGTTCCCTGCTTTTTCATAAGCGATCGTCACTTCCGGCAAAACCTCTCCGCATTCCAGCTGGAACGGGCCCAAATGCACAACATCTTTTATCTTTAACAATTGTAAATTCATTTTCATTCCCCCATGAGAACCATGATCTAAACGAAAAAGCCCTCTTCGATAGAAGAGGGCCCTTGAATGCTCGCAATCCGTACACCTCTTCTCATCTCTCAGGAATTTCTCCTGCAGGAATTGGCACCAACCGCTCAGGATCAAGCGAGGTTGCCGGGTTTCATCGGGCCAGTCCCTCCACCACTCTGGATAAGAAGCAGTATTTTCAATTTTCTTATTAATGATAAAGGTTAGCATCCTTACTGTCAAGATTTTTCCGGGATGTTTTTTGGAGAAATCGGGGGTGCTGCCGGATCCTCCAGCCAGCAACGTACCTGGTGGGAACCCGATACTTGGGTAAACTCAGGCATTTCTTCATAACAGACATTCATGGCATAAGGACACCGGTCGGCAAACAGACAGCCGGGCGGAGGCAGAAACAGATCCGGAGGAGAACCGGGAATCGGCACAAGTTCCTGGTCCTTGGCCTTGTCCAGGCGGGGAATGGACTCCAGCAGCCCCCAGGTATAGGGGTGATGGGGACGGGCAAAAATTTCACGCACCCACCCGATTTCCAGGATTTGCCCTCCATACATGACTGCAACCCGATCTGCCGTTTCTGCCACCACTCCCAGATCGTGGGTGATCAATAAAATGGAAGTTCCGGTTCGTTGCTGGATCTCCATCATCAAATCCAGAATTTGCGCCTGGATTGTCACATCCAACGCTGTTGTCGGTTCATCGGCAATCAGGATCCTGGGAGAGCAGGCCAGGGCCATGGCAATGACAGCCCGTTGACGCATTCCCCCGCTAAATTCATGCGGATACTGTCTCATCCTCTTTTCGGGATGGGGAATGCCCACCAGATTCAGAAGTTCGGCTGCTTTTTGCCATGCCTCGCGATAACCGGTTCGCCTGTGCCAGCGAATCCCTTCCATGATTTGCCTTCCAATGGTCATGGTTGGATTGAGTGAAGTCATGGGATCCTGAAAAATCATGCCGATTTCCGATCCCCGGATCTGATACCACTCTCTTTCCGGCAATTGGGTCAAATCCCTTTGCCCAAACCGGATTTTTCCCTGCTTGATCCGTCCGGGCGGTGAGGGAATCAAGCCCAGGAGTGACAAGGCGGTTACACTTTTCCCGCTCCCGGATTCGCCGACGATTGCCAGGGTTTCCCCTTTGTTTAAAGTGAAGGAAACCCCTCGTACCGCTTCTACTTCACCTCCCGCAACCTGAAAGGAAACATGAAGATCTTCCACATTTAGTACTTCTTCCACAAACTTCCCTCCCGTTTATTTTCGCATTTTCGGATCAAGCGCATCACGCAGTCCGTCTCCGAACGCGTTAAAGGCCAGCATGGTCAAACAGAGAAACAAGGACGGAAAAAACAGGCGCCACCATTCTCCGGACAGTACTGTAATGAGGGCATCGTTAATCATGGTGCCCCAACTGGCAACAGGTGCCTGTACCCCAAGGCCCAGAAAACTTAAAAAGGCTTCGGCAAAAATAGCAGAGGGAACCGTCAGCGTTAACATGATAATAATCGGGCCGGCTGTATTGGGGAGCAAATGCCTGAAAAGCAGCCTTCCTGTCCCGGCGCCCAGAGTTTTGGCCGCCAGCACAAATTCCTGCTCTTTCAGCTGCAGAATCTGTCCCCGAACCAGCCGGGCCATATTCAGCCATCCTGTCACGGTAAGCGCCAGAATGATTGTACTTACCCCCGGAGGAAAAACGACCATCAGCAAAATAACCGTCAACAGATAGGGCAATCCCCATAAAATATCCACAATCCGCATCATGATTTCATCGGTTCGCCCGCCGCGGTATCCCGCGATCCCCCCGTAAATGACCCCGATACACAAATCAATCAGGGCGGCGGCCAAACCGATGGTCAGGGAAATTTTCCCCCCTTCGCAAACCCTGACAAAAACATCCCGGCCCAAATCATCTGTTCCAAACCAATGCTCTGATGACGGAGGAAGGTTTCGTCCGTATTCCAGATCCTGCTCATTGTATTGGTAAGAGGAAAGTACCGGCCCGACAAATGAAATCAGCGCAATGACCATGATCAGGATCATTCCGGTCATGGCCAGCAGGTTTTTGCGCAGCCGGCTCCATACATCCTGCCAGTATGTCGTTTGCGGACGGCGTATTGTTTCACTTGCAGCAGGCTTTCGGACAGCCGGCTGAAATCGGGACTGGATGGTTGGCTCCAACTTATCTTCCCTCCTTTGTGCCAAGCTTGATTCGCGGGTCAAGCCATTTGTAAGCCAGATCAACAACAAAGTTTACGACCACCAGCAGGAGTGAATAAAACAAGGTGATTCCCATGATTAATGAGTAATCCCGGTTGTTGATGCTTTCAACAAAGTATTTTCCGATCCCGGGAATGGAAAAAATGTTTTCAATCACAAAGCTTCCTGTCAAAATACCGACGGCAAGCGGACCGATAATTGTAACAACCGGCAACATCGCGTTTCTGACAGTATGCCGGGAGATCACATAAAAAGGCGGCAATCCTTTGGCACGTGCCGTACGGATATAATCCTGTGTCAATACTTCCACCATGCTTGAGCGCATCAGACGGGTAATGGTCGCCAGCGGCAAGGCAGCCAAAGCCATGGTTGGCATAATAGTAGAGGTAAAACCTTCCCATGTGGCAACGGGCAAAAGTTCCCATTCCACTCCCAGAACTTTTTGCAACAATGGCCCCAGGACAAAGCTGGGGATGGAAATCCCCAAAACAGCCATACCCATTGCCATATAGTCTGTCATCCGGTTTTGCCGCAAAGCGGCAATAATTCCCAGGAAGAGCCCGATTATGACGGAACAGACCAAAGCCTGGGCTCCCAACTGGGCCGAAACTGGAAATCCTTCGGCAATCATCTGATTGATGGTGCGGGTTTCATATTTGAGTGAAGGTCCAAGGTCAAAACGCAGCAAATTGACCATATAATTCAGATACTGAACAGGAATGGGCTCATCCAGATGATAGTGTGCACGTAAATTGGCCAATACCTGATCCGTCAATTTTCTTTCGTCGGAAAAAGGATCTCCCGGAACAGCTTTCATCATGAAAAAAGTGACGGTTGCGATTACCCAGAGAGTCAAAATCATCTGGAAAAATCGTTTGATCATATATATAACCAAGCAATGCAACCTCCTGTTCTTATTGTGAATATTCCGTTAATTCTCTCTATTCGTTTTTTAACCAGATGCTGTTGTTCCTTTTTTCTTTAACCATTATATGTAAACATATGGTCTGCCAGTCCTTGCATTCTTTCAATAGAAACTGTGTTAATAAATATAATTCTACAAAAAAATATAACAATCCTTTGAACAAACCAAAAAGAGCTTAGGAAAAATCCGAGTTTCCGGATTCCGTTCCGTCTCCGCCTTGCAAAGAAGCAGTCGTGACGCTCGGCACTCCCTTCCAGGCGGGCTGCAAAACTCGCTACGCTCAAACAGTTTCGCCCGTTTTCCCTGGAAAGGAATGCTTTCGCTTTATGGCGGCTACGAAGTCACTTCACTTCCAAAAATCTCTTTCTCACACTTTGTCGACATGCTGAAAAGAGCTGAAGAAGAATCAGCTCTTTTACACAAAGTTATTTCGTTTTTTCCAATACCGGTTCTTTAACGTCCACATTGTCCAGGCCAAACGCTGTATGCAAGCGGCGTACCGCATCCAGGGCATGATATTTGTCAATTACAACGGAAATCTTGATTTCAGAAGTCGAAACCATTTTGACACGAATACCAGCTTCACTCAATGTAGCAAACATTTTTCCTGCCACACCGGGACGTGTCATCATTCCCGCTCCGACAGCGGAAACCTTGGCCAGTCCGGATTCGGAAACAAGCTCCTCATAGCCCAGAGATTCCTTGGCTGATTCCAGCAATTCCAGAGCCGCTTTCTCTTCAGACTCCTGGACACTGAACGCAACATCCACTTTTTCGTGGTCATGTTCACTCTGGACAATAATATCGACGTTAATATATGCTTCCCCCAACAATCCGAATAGTTGGCTTAAAATATTTTCATGATTGGGCAGATTCAGTATTTTGATTTTTGCAATATTTAAGTCGTGTGCAATCCCGCTTACATTCATGTCTGTTTCCACTGTCCTCTCCCCTTTCACCCATGTCCCGGGTTCATCTACAAAGCTGGAGCGCACAACCAGTTTTACCTGATTGGCAAGTGCTGCCTCTACAGAGCGCGGATGAAGCACACCTGCACCCAGATGGGCAAGTTCCAGCATTTCTTCATACGTAATCTCATCCATTTTTTTAGCCAGAGGAACCACACGTGGATCCGCAGTATAGACACCCGTTACATCCGTATAAATTTCACAGCAGTCTGCTTCAAGGGCCCCTGCCAGCACAACCGCAGTCGTGTCTGAACCGCCGCGTCCCAGCGAGGTAATCTGGCCTTCTGGTGAAATCCCCTGAAAACCGGCGACTACGACAACTTCGCCCTGATCCAGTGCCTGGCGAATGGCTTCTGTATTCACATGTTTCACCATCGCTTTTCCGTGGAACCCGTTTGTCTGAATCCCGGCCTGCCAGCCCGTCATGGAACGGGCTTTCAAGCCCCGTGCCTGCAGGGCCATTGTCAGCAAGGCAATACTTACCTGTTCACCTGTTGTAAGCAGCATGTCCATCTCCCGGGGGGATGGATTCCCGGAAATCTGCCTGGCCAAATCGACAAGCTCGTCGGTAGAATTTCCCATGGCTGACACCACCACGACACATTGCTGCCCCTGATTGACAGCTTGTTTGATCCGGTCGGCGACCGCCTGAATCCGGTTCACATCCCCCACGGATGTACCGCCGAATTTTTTTACCACTAACATAGTTCCTCTCCCCTCAGCTAGTCTGAACTCGCTCATATAAAAACAGAAGGCCACAGCAGAGTATAGCCAGCTGTCGCCTTGTTTCCCAACGCTCCAGCCCGCGTATTCCCTGCGGATTAGCTCTCCACAAAAGCAGTGGCTTCTGTGACAGTGCCGTCCCTGTTCGGGTACGACCCCAGCCTGTTTTCTTGCGGGAATCCAACAGGCTTCGGCGGTATTTTCCTTTCCCTGTCCTTCCTTGTGCCCGTCACTCCGGACAAGTACTCATAAAAACCGCTCCTCTAGTCCACATGATCTTAGCGAGCGAAAATTCATCTGTGGTTTTATTGTGTTAGATCATATCATATCTGCCCGACCGGTTCAATTTGAATATGGTCTCTTTCCGTGGATATAAAGAGATTTGCCTGTATCTCGCAACTTCAAACAGAATCTGCAATTTTTTTGAAGATCTTGCATCATTTTATTTAAGAATATTTCTATATCCAACAAAAACAATAAGACAAGCCCGTCAATTTTCCGCATGTCAACGACTGGACAAAAAACAGAAAGTCTTTCCTTAATCAAAACTGGCATAATCATATTTAAAAGATTATAATAAAATCGACAAAACGACAAAGGAGCGAAAAGTGATGGCAACCATTGGTATTCCGGGTCTGATCATTATTCTGGTAGTTGCCCTGGTTCTGTTTGGTCCCAAAAAGCTGCCTGAACTTGGCAAAGCAACAGGAGAGACATTGAAATCCTTTCGTGATGCGGTAAACGGCAAGGAGAAAGAAGATAAAAAAGAGTAGAATTATTTGTTTTAATCCTGCTGACTACACTTTCAACCTTTGTCAGCAGTTTTTTTATTCCGGGCATATTCAGGACCTGTTCTTTTTTTCCTGCCGGGCCTGCTTTTTGGCTTCCCTTGCAATCCGTTTGGCTTCGGCTGCCAGCAACTGTTCATGATCCTCACGAATAATTCGGGCCACGTGAAGACCGCTTAACGCAGAAGCCGACAGCCCTCCATGACCAGGATAGGTACTGGATCCGGTGTAATAGAGCCGATCCACTTTTTTGTCTTTCATTGGCGGACGAATGAGTGAACGAATCCCGCGAAATGCCCTCCCGTTAAATGAACCGCCTTCAGCGCCGGTAATTTCCTCAAACTCGGCCGGCCCCATCATTCGCTCCGTTTCCATATTTTCTTCCAGTCCTTTAAGGCCCCAAACCTTTTCCAGCATAAACAGCAACCGTTCCCGGTATCTTTCCATATCTTCCGTTTTCCCTGCGGGGACATGCACCAGCACAGACAGATTGCTCGCTCCATCCGGAGCACGATCAGGTTCAGACAGGCTTGAATTTCCAACATAGATCAGGGGGGATTCCGGCCAGACCTGTTGTTCAAATATATCAATGTATTGTCTTGCCGCATCGTCTGGATAAAAGTAGTTATGATGCAACAGCTGGGGAAACAGCTGCCTGACACCGATCAGCCACAAAAAACCGGAACTGCTCAAGGCCTCCTGCCCTGTTTTTCTCCCCGGCACCAGCAGGGTTTCCTGTGTTTTTTTTACATCCAGATTGCTGATGACAAAATCGCCTTCCAGTTTTTCGCCATTGGCTCTGACCCCGACTGCACGGTCTTCCTTCAACAGAATTTCCTCCACTTCACAGGAAGTATGTATCTTTACACCAACTTTGCGCGCCAGGCGTTCCAGTGCTTCAGCAATCCGTTTTTGTCCTCCTTCGACATAGCTGACCCCCTGCACCATTTCCAGATAGCTGAAGATCGCCAGGGCCGCTGGTGCCTGGTAAGGGGAAGACCCCATATACAGGGCATATCTGTTCATCATGGCCAACAAGCGTTTATCCCTGAAATAACGGCGGTGAAAAGTATTCAGCGTTTCAAACGGATGGGCCGACAGGTAAGTCCAAAGCTTTTTATTTCTGAAAAAGTCTGTCCAGCAATGATTTGGCTTGTCCACCACATACTCTTCGATCACTTCATACATCCGCCCGGCTTCTGACAGGCAATCAAAAAAACCCGCCTGATCCTCCGGAGAAAAAACAGATAACTGTTCCACCATGTAATCAGGATCGGCAGACAGATCAATAACGGTTTTGTTGTAAAAAAAATGACGGCTGTTTACGGGAAGGGGAATAAAGCGAAGTTCCGGATCCAGTACCTGCCCTGCTTCCCAAAAGACACGGTCAAACACTTCCGGCATCAGAACCGGCGTAAACTCTCCATCAAAGAAATAGGAATCCAGCTCAAACGACCGGCACCTTCCTCCCAGCACGGAATGCCTTTCCATCAAATGAATTTCATAACCATATGCAGCCAGCCGGATCGCTGCTGACAACCCTGCGATACCGCCGCCAATGACAATTCCCTTTTTCATGGAAGTGTCACCCTCTCTCTATTTTCAATACGCAATCTTTTTTTCTTCATTAAAAATAGCCCTGCAAAGTCTGGTAAAATCCGGCCTGATTGGCGAACCCATGCCCGGCAACCTTTGGCCATGATCATTTCTTGAGGTTC
This sequence comes from Thermoactinomyces sp., assembly GCA_049587175.1. Lineage (GTDB taxonomy): Bacteria > Bacillota > Bacilli > Thermoactinomycetales > Thermoactinomycetaceae > Thermoactinomyces. The sequence goes on along the minus strand of JBAVDL010000209.1, from coordinate 27,617 downwards.
AAGATTTCTTTCCCAAATACAAACAGTGCAAAACAGATTGGCATGAGGCATCGCCCAGTAACTGAGAAGTTTATGCAAAATGTTTTCCGTCCATTGTTTTATTCCTTCTCCTGTTTTTTTGAAACCTTCCCGACCTTGAAAATACAACCAACCATGTATTATAACTGATCAGAAAAAAAATGCCTATCTGCCAGAAACCGGCAAAAAAGAAAAAAGACCTGTCAGGGTCTTTTGTCTGTAAAAATGCTTATTTTTGAGGCCATTTTCCCGACTGACGGCAATTTTACAAAATTTTTCAGTCCATTTTGTTGATAAGTTTTGCCAATTGTTCCAGGCGGGATTCAATCCGGCCTATCTGCTTGTTCATCTGTCGGACGCAGCCTTTCAGCTCATTGCGAAAATCGTGGAGTTGCCTCGCCAATAAAGCGATATTTGTTTCGATATAATCCGTATTATATTCGTACTGATCAGGCGGGGAGCAGGACGGGGACGGAGGCGGCGTCAGCTTCCGATTCTGCAGGTAATGAACAGTTTCTTTTCCGGTGGAAATATTTCTCTCATATAACTCTTCTGCCAATTCCAGCACATGAAAACGATTAATTTTATAATCATTCTCCAACAGGCAAAATTCAAACAGACTGTTAATCACGCCATTTGGCAAAGAGTAGCTTTCTTTCAATTCATGAATCAACTGGACCAGTGGTTTGGAAACGGCTTGCCCGCCGGTGTATTGGCGCAAAAAATAAACGGGGTCCATCCTCTCAATATTTTCACGAGTACCTTGCACCGCAATCTCCCCTTTTGTTGAAGCATCTACTTATTTTCTTTATTTAATGAATTGATGATCGTCCGGGCCAACAAATCACCAATTCCTGCCTGACGGAACTCCTCAATGGTTGCGTTTCGGATATTTTCAAGGGACCCGAAATGTTTATACAGAAGTTGCCTTCGCTTCGGGCCTATACCCGGGATTTTGTCCAATTCGGATTGAATCAGGCTTTTGCTCCGAACCTGTCGGTGGAAAGAGATGGCAAAGCGGTGCACCTCTTCCTGAATGCGCTGGATCAGGTAAAACGTCTCACTGCCCCGCTTGATGTTTACTTCCTGGACAGGTTCACCTGCGAGCAGTTTGGCGGTCTGGTGTTTATCATCTTTCACCATTCCCCCTACAGCAATGAAAAGACCCAATTCGTTTTCCAGGATGTCCTGCGCCGCGTGAATCTGTCCTTTTCCTCCATCCACAAGGATCAAATCGGGCAACGGTCGGTTTTCTTTCAACACACGCGTATAACGTCGCCGGATTACCTCACGCATGGTTTCCACATCATTGGGACTGGAAACCGTGCGGATCTTGAATTTGCGATATTCTTTCCTGGCCGGTTTCCCATCGATAAAACAGACCATGGCCGAAACCGGGTCGGTTCCCTGAATGTTGGAATTGTCAAAAGCCTCGATCCGACGGGGAAGCCCGATTCCCAATGCCTGTCCCAATCCTTCCAGCGCCTGCATGGTCTTTTGCTCGTCTCTTTCCATCAGCTGAAAACGCTCTTTGAGAGCAATCGCGGCATTTTCAGCAGCCATATGAACCAGATTCTTTTTCATGCCCCGCTTGGGAATGTGTACGCGCACTTCAGGCAGCAGGCTTTTGAGCAACTCAATGTCTACTCCCTCAGGCAGATGAATTTCCTTGGGATACGTAGGCATTTCATGGTAAAACTGGGCGACAAAAGAAATAAAATCTTCTTCGACGGTATTATAATGTGGAAAGAAAGATACTTCCCGTTCAATCAATTTTCCTTGCCGGATGAAGAAGACCTGAATGCACATCCAGCCTTTTTCAGCAGCATATCCGAAAATATCCATATCTTTTCGATCGTTCATGACAATATTCTGTTTTTCCATGGTTGATTCAATATCTTCGATCAAATCGCGATATTCCTTTGCCCGTTCAAACTCCAGTTTTTCAGCCGCTTCTTCCATTTTCTGCTGCAACTCTTTTTTTAACTCCAGGGCTCCGCCGTTTAAAAAGCGAACCACTTTTTTCGTAATCTCTTCATAATCGCCGGGATCCACATCCATTTCACAGGGTGCCAGACATTGCCCCAGATGGTAATACAGGCAAACACGCTTCGGAATGGTTTTGCACTTTCGGAGCGGAAACAGGCGATCCAGCAATTTTTTTGTATGCTGTGCAGCACCGGCATGAGGATAAGGCCCGAAATATCTGGAACCATCCTTTTTCAGCTTTCGGGTTACCTCCAGCCGCGGATGTTTTTCCCTGCTCAACCGGATATATGGATACGATTTGTCATCCTTGAGCATTACATTATATTTGGGCCGATACTTCTTGATCAGATTCAATTCCAGAATCAATGCCTCCAATGGACTGCCGGTAACGATATATTCAAAATCAGCAATATCCATCACCAGGCGCCCGGTTTTGGCATCATGGCTTCCCGTAAAATAGGAGCGGACACGATTTCGCAGATTTTTTGCCTTGCCAACATAAATAATTTCATTATCCCGGTTTCGCATCAAATAACAGCCGGGCTTATCAGGCAAAAGCGAAAGCTTGTCCTTGATCCCCATTACTATCCCACCTTGCTTGACTTCTGTTCCGATTATCTCATCCATTATATTGCTTTCTGCCAACTATCTGACAGAACAGATTCCAGGCGACAATCTTCTGACCCATTGTCTTGCCGGTACAGCAAAGAACCGGATCCATTTTACCATCGCCGGAAATCGCTTCGTCTCCTGGCTTGACTATTTATAGTTTAGCACATCTCCATTTTGTTCGATTAATTCTTTTTCGTGAACAAGCTTTCAGTCATTATACAAGTAATTTTTTTTGAATTCCATTCAAAAGGAATAAAATTGTGCTTTAATATAGGAAACTGACCAAATTTTTCACCAATAATAAACGGAGGGTTACAGATGGAACACCTGCGAAAACATGGCGGTAAACTTATTTTTTCTTATTTGATCGGATTTTTGATGCTGTCTCTGCTCAACATCATTTTAATGACTGAAAACATGGTTCTGCTGTCCATGATAGCTCCTCCATTAACAGCAGTACTTGTCTTGGCATTCTATCTTCTGTATTATGGCGGTGCAGCCAATATCACCATTTCCGCCATCTATAAGGATGACTCATCAATCAGCCTTTTTTTCAAGGGAGTTTACCGCAATTTCTGGAAACTGTTCAAGGTCCATTTTCTGATTGCAATAATGGCCGCAATTCCTGTCATATTGATTTTAACCGTAATATCCCGGGGAAATCTCACAGGCACCTTGTTATTCAGCTTATTTGACATGATTTTCAGCATTCTTTTTTATCTGCTTCTTCTTTATCTGTCCTTTTTCGTGTCCATCCTGGTCATAAAAGACCAGTTCAAGGTATGGCCGGCCCTGAAAAAGGCATTTTTGTCGCTAAAAAAGGAATTCAGAAACATATTGACCGCTGTCCTTTATACAGCAGGTGTCCAACTTTTTACAGCCATCTCACTTACCGGTATATTCCTGATCATCGTTATACTGTTTAATCTGGATCAGATCAACAACCAGGCGATGATGGTTCAGCTTACATATCTCGGTGGAATGATTTTTCAATCTGTTTTTTCGTTTGCGCTCATATGCGGTTTGCCCGTATTTGTCAAAAAATATAAAGATACGATTGAACCCCGTCTTTTCCCTGAACCGCCTGCATCGGATGCCTCCGAAAAGAATTAGAGAATAACTGTGAGGGGCCTCCTGCTTCCCGTCCCGGAAGAAAGCCGCACGGACTTCTCTTGTGACAACGGCTTTCTCTCATCATAGGAGACGTCCAATAACGATCCAGGCGAAATATTTCCGGGTTTCAGGAATCTTCTTGTATAACAAAAAGGCGATGCTTTAGCGGCATCACCTTTTTTGTCCTGCATATGACCGGTTCTCCGCCAAAATGGCAGAGTTTCCCGGTTAAAAATCAAAGATGTTCGTTAATCCAGGCTACCAGTTGTTCTTTTGGCTGAGCTCCGACAATCTTGGAAACAGCCTGACCGTTTTTAAACAACATCAGGGTCGGGATGCTCATAACGCCAAAATTGCCTGCTGTTTGCGGATTATTGTCTACGTTAACCTTTGCGATGGTAACTTTATCACCCAATTCAGCATCCACTTTTTCCAATTCGGGTGCAACCATGCGACAAGGACCGCACCACGGAGCCCAAAAATCAACCAATACCAATCCAGCCTCCGGACTTTGCACTTTCTGGGAAAAATCCTGATCAGTCAATTCTATAATCGCCATAAATAATCTCCTCCTTCATTCATCATACACAAATGCTTTTTCATCATCAATCCAATGTTTGTTATATACAGTGATAGTATACCACTTATCAAAAAAAAGTATCAACCGTTTTGTTAGCAAATATAAAAAGAGCACAATACTTGCAGTTGTGCTCTTTTTTTCAATACTTCGGGAATACAACCAGTTACGATTGTTCACTTAACAATTGCCTGAATTCTTCTGTCAGCATTGGAACCACTTCAAACAAATCGCCGACAATTCCATAGTCTGCTACCTGGAAAATGGGTGCTTCAGGATCTTTGTTAATGGCCACAATCACTTTGGAATTGGACATCCCTGCCAGATGCTGAATCGCTCCGGAAATGCCGCAGGCAATATATAAATCCGGGGTTACCACTTTTCCGGTCTGCCCGATTTGCAACGCATAATCGCAATAGCCGGAATCACAGGCCCCGCGGGAAGCTCCAACGGCTCCTCCCAATACATTGGCCAATTCATAAAGTATTTTGAATCCATCTTCGCTTTTCACACCGCGGCCGCCGGAAACCACAACACGCGCTTCGGACAGGTCAACACCATCCCCCGACTTTTTTACAATGTTTTTTACCAGCGCGCGCAACAAATCTGAATCCAGCTCAACTGACAGTTCCTCAACATTGGGAACAATGGACGGATCCGGTTCATTTGGAGCAATGTTATTGGGCCGGATTGTTGCAAAGATCAATCCATCCCTGAACGCTTTTTTTACAAAAGCCTTTCCGGCGTAAATAGGGCGGGTAAATACAATTCTCCCGTCTTTTACCTCCACATCCGTACAATCACTGATCAAACCGCAGCCAAGACGGGCAGCAACCCGGGGACACAAATCTTTTCCCACCGATGTATGGCCTGTAAATATGACATCCGGATTTACATGCTCAATCACTTTGGTAAAGACCTGAAAATATGCATCCGTTGTATATTGATCCAACTCCCTGTTGGTAACGGCAATGACCCGATCCGCTCCATGCCGGGCAAGCGGTTCGGCCAGCTCTTTGGCAAAACTTCCGAATACGGCAGCGATCACCTGGCCGCTGCCCGCGACCAATTTTGCAGCTGCAACCGCTTCAAAGCTTACATTTCGCAATTTTCCTTCCCTTACATCAGCAAGAACCAGAACTTGTTTGCTCATTTTTCGTTCCCCCTCGCTATCAGACTATCTTTGCTTCAGAATGCAACAGCTGGACAAGTTCCCTGGCCTGATCCTTTATATCGCCTTGCAAAATTTTCCCGGCCTGTTTTTTGGGCGGCAAAAAGATCTCCAATGTTTCTGTTTTGGCCTGGATCTCTTCCTCGTCAAGATCCAGATCATCCAGATCCAGACGGGACAGCGGTTTCTTTTTTGCCTTCATTATTCCCGGAAGCGAGGGATAACGAGGTTCATTCAAACCTTGCTGGGCGGTCACCAGAATCGGCAGTTTTGCTTCTATGTGTTCAATGTCTCCTTCCACATCCTTTTCCACAATTACCTTTTCGTCTTCAATTTCCAGTTTGGTAATGGTGGAGATGTGGGGAATATCAAGCAGTTCCGCCAGTCTCGGGCCAACCTGGGCAGACCCGTCATCAACTGCCATATAGCCACACAGAATGATATCATAATCCAGGTCCTCTTCTTCAATCATTGCTGCCAGAAGACGGGCAGTAGAATGTTCATCCAACTCTTCATCCAGATCTTCGGGATCGAGAATGACGCCTTTATCTGCTCCCATGGCCATTGCTGTACGGATAGCCTGTTCCGCGCGCTCCGGGCCGATGGTAAGGACGGTAACTTCTCCGCCGTGTTTCTGTTTCAGGCGAATCGCTTCTTCCACAGCATATTCATCATAAGGATTGATTACAAATTCAACGCCATCCTCGCTGATCTCTCCATTTTCAATTGTAATTTGCTCTTCTGTATCAAATGTCTGTTTCAGACAAACCAGGATGTCCATCTCCACTCCTCCTAGCTTTTATGGCAATTTTTACTTGCTCATTCCGTGAATGAACAAGCGGTGTATGGCGTCAGCCTGATTGAATAAACCATACTTGAAATCATTCATAATCCAGGATGTCACCGTTTCATCCAGGGTGCCAAAAATCATTTTGCGGGCAATGCGAACGTCCAAATTTTCACCAAACTCTCCCGATCGGATTCCTTTTTCAAGGATGCCTTCAATGAGATTCAGATACCTTTTCAAAATTTTCCCGATCCCTTTTCTTACTTCGGGATTGGCCTGCCGGAGCTCGATTTGTGTCACCAGTGCCAACTTGTGATCTTTTTCAAGGTACCCGAAATGAAGCTGGATCAATTTGCGCAATTGTTCCACAGGTGAAGCTTCCTTGCTGATTTCATCCTCCACGCAGGCAATAAATGAACCCATCTTCTCATTAAACAGGGAAATCAACACATCGTCTTTATTTTTGAAGTAAAGATAAATGGTACCATCTGCCACTTTGGCTTCACGGGCAATTTTTGATACTTGGGCATTGTGATATCCATGTTCGGCAATGACTCGTACAGCCGCCTCAATGATCGCCTCATATTTTCCTCCCGTCCGTTTAGCCATGGTCAAAGTTCCTCTCTTACATCATATGAATGATTATTCATTCAATTTATAGTCTAGGGTAAACATTTTTAATTGTCAATTGATTTTAATAGATTCAAATAAATTGTATTATCCGAATTTCATATTCCCTTTTCGGTATCCGGTTTGTATTCGGTTGGATCATTTTTCTGTTTTTCCTTTTCTGCCAAAACCCGGCGCAATACTTTTCCAACGGCGCTTTTTGGCAATTCAGTGCAAAATTCATATATGCGCGGGACTTTATATTTGGCGAGGCGACTGCGGCAAAAATTGTCCAATTCTTCTTTTGTGACAAATTTTCCTTTTTTCAGCACAACATAAGCCTTGACTGTTTCCCCCCGATAATCATCCCTGATCCCGATCACCGCCGCTTCCTGGATTGCTTCATGTTCGTAGAGTATATCCTCCACCTCACGGGGATAGATATTGTAACCTCCCGCAATAATCATATCTTTCTTGCGATCCAGGATATAAAAGTATCCATCCTCATCCATCATGGCAATATCTCCGGTGCTCATCCATCCGTCTTTCAGCACTTTTTCTGTTTCCTGCGGCCGTTGCCAGTACCCTTTCATTACTTGCGGACCTTTAACCTGAAGTTCGCCTTCCTTGCCGGGGGGCAAAACCTCGCCTGTCTCAATATCCACAATTCGCGCATCGGTATCCGGCCACGGAATGCCAATCGTTCCATTTTTCTTGCGCTCCCATAACAGATTGGAATGAGTAACCGGTGATGTTTCTGTCATCCCGTAACCTTCAACCAGAAGCCCGCCGGTGATTTCTTCAAATTTCTCCTGTACCTCAAGCGGAAGCGGAGCTGAACCGCTTAAACATGCTTCAATCGAGGACAGGTCATAGCGACTGATTTGCGGATGGTTGATCAAACCAACATACATGGTTGGAGAGCCCGGGAAAAAAGACGGTTTGTATTTGTCAATCAGTTTGAGAATCAGATCCAGATCAAACCTGGGAACCAGAATAATCCTTCCTGCCATTCTCATCGCCAGATTCATCACGACCGTCATGCCATATACGTGAAAAAAAGGCAAAACACCGAGAAAAGAATGATGCTGCTCACGATTTGCCCTGTACAGCCAGGCTTCTGCCTGCATGCAATTGGCCACCAGATTCCGGTGCGTAAGCATCGCACCTTTGGCCAATCCGGTTGTTCCGCCAGTATATTGCAAAAGAGCTACATCCTCTGTCGACTGGCAAGTCGGTTTCACGGGTTCCGATGGAGTACTTCTCATTAAAGAGAGAAACGAACGGGTCTGAGAATCATACCTGATTCCTGTATATTGTCCATCAAGTTTCATTTTGAGAGAATAAAACCAACTTTTCGGAAACGGCAAATAATCGCTCAACCGGGTAACAATAATACGTTTAAGATGTGTTTCTTCCTTTATCTCCTGAACCTTCGGCCAGACCAGATCGAGACAGACAATTGTTTCCGCACCCGAATCCGACAGTTGATGGAGCAATTCTTTTCTCATATACAGCGGGTTGATCTGCACAACAATGGCGCCGACAAACAGGGCAGCATAGTAGGCGATAACAGCCTGAGGCGTGTTTGGGAGCATGATGCCGACGCGTTCACCCTGCCTGACCCCCAGTTTTTTCAAGGCTTGTGCAAAGCGGGTAACATCGCGCAAGAGTTGACGAAATGTCATGCTTTTTCCAAAAAAAACCAAAGCCTCCCGTTCAGGATAATCGTTGGTTGCATCAATCAGAAACTGTGTGATTGGCACATCCGGGTAGTTTAATGTTGCCGGAACTTGTGGAGGATAATGACGAAGCCACAATTTGTCTGTTTGTGTCATCCAGACTCCTCCTTGATGACAGATATATCTGAAGCCACTCAAACTCGACCTGAAATAATCATGATAAGTTATACCAATCAAAATTATTTTATCTAATTTGCGGACATTTTTAAACCTTTATTTTTTAAAAAATATTCATTATAAATAAACAATTCTTTTGTAAAAAATCAGATATGTAACATCCCTTGTATCATCTTAAACTTTGAAGCCGCAACAAAGTAAAAGCATTCCTTTCCAGGCGGGCTCAAAACCCGTTTCTCAAACTGTTTCACCCGTTTTTTTCCGGAAAGGAATGCTGAGCGTCAGGGCTGCTCCTTTGCAAGGCGGAGACGGAACGGAGTCCTGAACATCGACTTCTTGTACGCTTTTTCACCGTTTGATACGGGTGGCGGACAGTTGTTTTTTGTACCTGTAAGAATCGGTTGGAATAATATTTTCAGTCTTTGCAGCCCAAAACTGGAGAAGCAGGCAAAATCTGCCTGGAAGCAGATGATGCAGTGCCCTGTCCTGCCAAAGCAGTGACGAACCGGGGCCTGCCTCCTCCCCAGGCAAATAATCGCTGCTTCATCTTCTGTGTTCAGACTGCCGGTCAGGGTCCTGTGGAGAAATGGCGCTGGGACGTTTTGTTTTATTGGGCATGGGAGAACGGATCAGTACATCAATCAGCGCCTTTCCGTCAAAAGGAAACAAAGGCCACAAATAGGGAGTGATGAGCACTTTAATCCGGGCCAGCCAGATCAGCCATGCTATACAGCCAATCACAAAGCCGGCAAACCCGAATATTGCGGTTACAGCCAGCAAAACCAGACGTACGATTTTATTGGCCATCCCCATTTCATAACTGGGGGAAGCAAATGTTCCGATGACCACCAATGCCACGTATAACACAACTTCTGAGGCAAACCAGCCCGTATTGATCGCAATTTCCCCCAGCAGAATTCCGGCAATCAATCCCATCGCAGTTGCAAGCGGCGACGGGGTATGAATGGAAGCCATGCGCAAGATTTCTATCCACACTTCGGCAATAACAAACTGCAAGAACAAAGGCAACCTGGAATTGTTTTCAATCGCCACAAATTGCAAAAATGATGGCAGAAACTCGGAATGGATCGTCGCCAGATAAAAAAGCGGCAGCAAAAACAGGGAAAAACCCATTGCCAACAGGCGAACCAGACGCAGAAACGCACCGACAATCGGTTTCTGGCGGTACTCTTCTGCGTGCTGGACATGATGAAAAAATGTGGATGGAGTAATCATTACACTTGGTGAAGTGTCTACGTAAATCAGGACATGCCCTTCCATCAGATGAACAGCAGCCACATCCGGGCGCTCGGTAAACCGGACCATTGGATAGGGATTCCAATATCGCTTGAACAGGTGTTCTTCCAATGTTTTTTCCGCCATATGCAAACTGTCCGTATCAATCTTGCTGATCGATGTGCGCAGCTCTTCCACAACACGCGGATCTGCCAAATCCTCGATATAGGCCAGACAAATATCCGTTTTTGACCTGCGGCCCACCTGCAAATATTCCATTCGCAAGCCGGGATCGCGCACATGGCGGCGAGTCAGGGCCGTGTTAAAAATAATCGTTTCTACAAATCCATCCCTCGCCCCCCGTACTACTCTTTCCGTATCCGGTTCCTCGGGTCCGCGCACAGGGTAAGTTCGGGTATCGATAATAATGGCGGTTGATTCCCCGTCAATCAGCATAACAGTTGGACCGGACAGGATCGAGTCTACAACTTTACCCATTTTGTCGGTCTGATCCACTTCGATATAGGCAATTTCCATATCAAAAAGACGCCTGACTGACTGTGATTTCAAATCTTCCTCTTTTAAGTCAGCCAGCCGGTTCATGATCCAGTTCAAAATTTCGTCTTTGGCAAAACCATCGATAAAATAAAAAGCGCATTTTTTTCCCCCATAGGTCATCTGACGACAGATCATGTCAAAACTTTTCCCTACACCCAGAATTTCATTCAATCGTTTTATGTTTGTTTCCAGATGGCTGTCAAGCGGTTCATCCTGCCACCACGGCGATTTAACCTTGCTCATAAAAAACCCACCATTTCCTTCCATGCATCATTACATACAGTATTGCCCATCTGAAACAGGGCCAGACCTGTAGACGGATCTGCCTCTGCACCTGATTGACACAGGAAGATCTCAGCCATCCTTCCTTCCGGTCATTATCCCTGCCTGCACCGTGCTGATTTTGTGGCAAATGGCAGACAAGTGGGGACAAAATACAGAAGAGCGGTTCACCCGGGGGATTGTACTTGAGGACTGCTTGACATCTGATTCATGTATCAAGCATATAGCAGGTGATAACCGTTTAAAACCAACCTGAATACACAAGAAAATCCATCTAGCTCGAAACCTTTTCGTTTGTTTTTCCGGGGATTTCTATATAATGTTAATGTGATTCTTTATGCTGTCATAAATCTGGCGAGAACTTTTGAATCATGTGGACAGCAAACCGATCCATTACCGAAATTCAACTGTGATGAAAATAACAAAAGGGAGTCGCAAATGGACAAGAAATATGATGTAATTGTCATTGGCGGAGGGCCGGCAGGTCTGATGGCCAGTGCGTCTGCCGGCATACATGGAGCCAAAGTGCTTTTACTGGAAAAGGGGGCCAAATTGGGGCGCAAACTGGCCATTTCCGGCGGCGGAAGATGTAATGTCACCAATATAAAGGAATTGGATGAACTGATTAAAAATATTCCGGGAAACGGCCGATTTTTATACAGTGTGTTCTCTGTTTTTGACAACCGAGATTTGGCCCGTTTTTTTGAAAACCTTGGCGTCAAATTGAAAGAAGAAGATCACGGGCGAATGTTTCCTGTTTCTGACAGTGCCAAAACCGTTGTGCAAGCGCTGGTTCGCAAAGTTAAGCAAACGGGGGCAGAGATCCGCCTCCATACTCCGGTAAAGCGTATTCTTTACAAAAACGGGCAAGTCACTGGCGTCAAATCCCACACAGGGGAAGTATTTTATGCAAAAGCCGTAATTATTGCAACCGGCGGAAAATCGGCTCCCCAGACAGGCAGCACAGGTGATGGCTACGCCTGGGCCAAGGAAGCGGGACACACCATACCAGGCTGTTTCCAACAGAAGTGCCTTTGACTTCAAATGCCCCGCTGATTAAAGAAAAAGTGTTGCAAGGCCTGTCTTTGCGTGATGTCACCCTGAGTGTGCTCACCCCGGAAAGCAAGAAAATTGTTGAACACCGCGGGGACATGATTTTTACCCATTTCGGCCTTTCCGGCCCGATTGCCCTCCGGTGCAGCCAATTTGTGGTCAAAACCCTGGAAAAAACAGGCAGGAAGTCCGTTTTTGTCTCGATCGATTTCTGGCCTGACCGGAAAATCGGATCATTGATGGATACCTGGTGGAAAAAGATGAAGGACAACAATAAAAAAACTGTACGCAATGCGCTAAAAGGGGAATTGCCGGACCGGATCATACCGGTTCTGCTTCAGCGGGCCGGTATCGACGAAACCCTCACTTGTGCCCACTTGTCACGGGAACAGCTAATTGAACTTTCCCACCAGGCCAAGCAGTTTCTTATTCCGGTAAACGGAACCTTGCCCATGGAAAAGGCATTTGTGACTGGCGGCGGAGTTCATGTCAAGGAAATCCAGCCGAAAACGATGGAATCCAGATTGATGGACGGGCTGTACTTCTGCGGGGAAATTCTGGACATCCATGGCTACACTGGCGGGTACAATATTACCGCCGCTTCCTGTACAGGCTATGTTGCCGGAAAAAGCGCAGCAGAGAAAGTCTTGCAAAAATAACAAGAAAGACAAACTTGCAGTAAAAATGTTGATTTAAAAGCGCTTTCCTGCAGGCTTCAACTTTTTGCTTTCCAGCTGTATTTTCAGCCTGGTCTGCAAACGGGTTTTTCTTTGTTTATCCGATGATTGAAGCCTGTTTATTTAAATTAAAGTTTTTGTATTTTAAAATAAAACATGACTTTACGGCTAAATCTTGCAACATAGCGTATTTCTTGTTTAATAAAATGGACAAATTTTAAAATTTTTATTCTCTTGCACAGAATATATAGACAAATATGATATTACTAAATATGATAAATGCAAGAGGGTGATCCATTTGAATAAAGATGACTTGAAAGCATTTGGCGAAGCATTGCGGAAAATTCGTAAAAAACGAGGGCTGCGTTTAAAAGATTTAGAGGATGAACATATTTCATTTGCTACCATTTCCAGCATTGAACGCGGTGTACCAACCGTAAAACCGCAAAATCGCCTCTATTATTGCCAGAAACTGGGTTATGATGTTTCCCGGATTCCAGAGTTGATCCGACAGGAAAATGAAACCCATAACCAGCTGAAAGTTCTTTTGTTTCTGATTGAAACCTGCATCAATCTGGATTGTGACGGTGCATTGGAACGACTCCGGGAATTAAAGAAACAATGCAAAGGCCAATATTTGGATGTCATCTTGTATTTAAAAGGACTTTGTTATGTAAAGAAAAACAAACTGAAAAGAGCAGAAAAATATTTCCTCCAATCGATCCAGTTCATCGAGGAAAAAAATATATCTACCGAATCCAACATCAAATCCGCCTGTTTGTATGAATTGGGGAAGATCTATTATTTAAGGGATAACAATTTATCCAAGGCAATGGAATATAACAATCAGGGATTAAAAGCATTTAAACCTGGAGATCAACGCAACGATGTAAAATATTATTTGTCTATTGCCAAAGTTTCTTATTTGGAAAAAATGTATCGTACGGATGAGGCATTACAGATTCTCAATGAACTGTGGAACGAGATGCAACAAATTAACAGCCTCGAAATAAAGCTCCATATGTATCAGCTGAAAGCCACTTTGCTAAATCAGAAAAAAGAAACGGAAAAAGCGCTGCAATATGTTCGCGAAGGATTATATATCGCCCGCAGCAACAGTTCACATGAACAGGCTGTCGAATTGCTGACAGTATGGGGAAACATTCTGCAAAACGCCAATGATTTTCAATCTGCCGAAAACTGTTATCAGCTTGCTCTTCGTCTGGAAAACAAATTAAAAGACAAAAAATACCTGCTTGTTTCCACCCTGACCCAGCTTGGAAAGCTGTATGGAAAAATGAACAGGTGGCAGGAAGCTTACGAAAAATTGTCTGATGCCGTGTCCCGGGGAAAACAGTACAATGATGCCCACCGTTACTGTGAATCTTTAATGGCCCTGGGTGATTACTACCTGGAGAAAAACCAGTTTCAGCATGCCGTCTCACCTTATAATGAAGCACTGAAAGTAGCGTCTTCCTATAATTTCTCCCGACTCAAGGAAAAGAGTTTGCTGAATTTGTCTGAATGCTGGAAGATATTGGGGAATAAGGAAAAATATATTGATATGCTGGATAAACTGCAAATGCAGCTTCGCATGCGTGAACAGGAAGAAATAAAAACATGACAGCCGGTGACTAACTCCGCAGATCCAGGGGGCTTTCTTTTCGATCTATGGTATAATAGTCTGACTCATTTTCAAGAACGGACTGACCGAGAAGGAGGAACCCGCTATGCAATCTCTTCCGCATGATTTTCTGCAACAAATGCAGTCATTGCTGGATGATGAATACCCTGCTTTTTTAAATACATACCAACTGGCTCCAATTCGAAGCCTGCGTGTCAATACGTTAAAGATTGACCCCGCCAGATTAAAGGAAATGGTGCCGTTCCGGCTGGAGCCGGTTCCATGGTGCAAAGAGGCCTTTTACTATGACCATGAACAGGATCGCCCAGGTAAACATGTTTATCATGCAGCCGGTTTGTACTATATTCAGGATGCAAGCGCTATGGCTCCGGCAGAAGCACTGGCTGCCAAACCGGGAGAAAAGATCCTCGACTTGTGTGCAGCCCCCGGGGGAAAAACAACCCAGTTGGCCGCACAAATGCGGGGAGAAGGTATTCTGGTCGCCAATGAAATTGATTCCAAACGCATCAACGCCCTGGTTGAAAACCTTGAACGCTGTGGTGTAACAAATACTGTGGTACTGAATGAAAATCCGCTTCATCTGACAAAACGGTTTGCGCATTTTTTTGATGGAATCCTGATTGATGCTCCCTGTTCCGGAGAAGGAATGTTCCGGAAAGATCCGGAAGTTTCCCGGCGATGGAGTTTGCGGGCCGTTGAAAAATGTTCCTTGCTGCAACTGGACATCCTGGAGGCCGCTGCTCCCATGTTGCGTCCTGGCGGGCGGCTGGTGTACTCTACCTGTACCTTTAATCCTGTGGAAAATGAAGGGGTCATTGCCGCATTTCTGGAACAGCATCCTGAATTTCAGGTAAAACCGGTAGCCCAGGCTGCATATTACAAACCGGGGCATCCGGAGTGGGCAGGGCAAAAAGATACTGCCCTGCGGGATGCCGTCCGTCTGTGGCCTCATCATTTAAAAGGAGAAGGCCATTTTGTCATCTTGCTCGAAAAAAAAGACGGACAGGAAACCAAACCGCCACGGCCCGGCAAATTTCCTCCTGTATCTGCCCAGGCGATAAAAGTATGGAAAGATTTTGCCCGGGATACCTATGTTGGAAAAAGTTTTTTAAAAGGACCATATACCATTTATGGCGAGCATCTGTACCAGGTTCCCGAAGAACTTCCATCCCTGAAAGGGCTGAAAGTGGAACGGCCTGGCAGATACCTTGGAAAAGCAAAACGCAACCATTTTGCTCCATCACACGCCCTGGCCCTGTCCAGCTTTCCCGGCCAGGTTCAGCAAATCCAAGCCTTTACCCAAAACGATCCCGAATTAATGCTGTATCTGCAGGGAGAAGCATTGCCAACCACGCTTCAGAAAGGATGGACCCTGGTAACAGTTGACGGCTATCCCCTGGGCTGGGGAAAAGTTTCCGGAGGTTTGCTGAAAAATCATTATCCCAAATGGCTACGCTGGGATCGCACCCGGAATTAAAAAAAGAGAGATTTTATCCATTCATCATCGCCCATTCTGCTATATCCAGATACATAACAGAAAAACGGGGAAAAAAGCAACACCAGTATCCGGAATATAAAACAAGGATGGTCTACCCCATCCTTGTTTTTGATAAAACTAAAAATATTTCAGACACCAGCCGGCAACGGATGCTGTAACACTACAGACCAAATTCACAACATCATTATCAAACCAACTGATTCCTTTCACTTTCTCATTCATCTTATCGGCTTCTCTCGCTTTTTCCGTCAGTATCCCTTTCTGTCTGTTGAAATAAAGCGGCTGAAAAACAGCCCCGAGTACACTGTCCAGCAAAGAGGCGGCGAAACCGATCAGGGTTAACAATAAAGTTCCATGCCAATCGGAAGTAAAAAACCCGTAAAGAAGCCCGATCAAACACGCTCCAAGTACGGATGCAACCAGTCCCCTCAGACTGACTCCTCCGGAGATGCCACGTTCCACTCTTCGAAAATGGATAATGGAAATTGGCGGTTTTTTGCTTAATACTCCTATTTCTGATGCCCAGGTATCGGCATTGGCCGCCGCAAAGGATGCATAATATGCAAATGTGAGTTCCTCACTGGGATACAACCAATACAGGAAAGCACAAACCATTCCCATTGCGCCATTTGCCAGGACTTGTTGCCAATCACGCGTTCCCGTTTTCTCATACAGGTCTTCTTCCAATTGTTTTTTGAAAGAAGACCTGTATTTTGTAAGAAGTGTAGAAGAAATGAAAAACGCCAATAAAACCGTGAGAAATTCCAATCCTTTGGCAAAAATGATGACTGTTCCGATCAGAAGCGACAGAAGCGAACCGCTTATATCAAGTGCTTTTCTGTAATAGGATACCAGAACAATACCTGAAACAATCACGAAAGCTGTAATGATTTCCATGGATTTAAACACGCCTTCTTATAGGATAAAAAGTAAATAAACAGCTGCAGAGCTGCCGCAAGGGACAAACATGTTATCCAGATCCTTCGGAGAAACCGCTTCTAAAATTGTAGCAATGGAAGCAATTAAAATTGCTTCCAACCAACCGAGGCCTGTATGACAAATGCTGAAAATGAGAGAAGTAACCAGGAATGAAAACACCCACATGGTAATGGTGCCGGAAACTGTCTTTTTGTTTCCGAATATTTGATAAGGCTTATAAGGAAACAATTTTCCGACCACGGCTGCAAAACCATCCCCATATGCCATAATAAAGAAACCAACAGCACCAATCCAGGGAAAACGGGTCCACGTTGTTGCTACCAAAACAAGCAGTGATATGGCATAATAAACCGTTCCATACCCTTCTTCATCCTCCCTTTCCATTGTTGGAATCATATTATACCGAGCCGATAACCAGTTGATAATGACAAATGACGCGGGAACAACCACCGCATACCATACATTGTCAAAGAAGTACACAGCCAGCGGCCACCAAAGAGACAGTACAATATGAATAAATTTGCGGCTGGCCTCTTTCCCGAAACGTTCAAAAAATCTGGCTACGGCAATAATCCCGCCTACAAACAGATAGGAAACCATAATACCCAGTAAATTCATAGATATTGTCTCTCCTGTATACAGATTACATTTAATTAGAAACCATTCTGTTCATATTTTGAAAAAACAATTTATTTGCCAATTCCTGTCAATATACAACAAATATCGATTTTATCACTTCTCTTTCTCTCCCGTCTTATCCATTCATCATCCTCTCCTTTTCTGCATATATTCAGTTATAAAACTGAACAGCAGGGAGGGCGCGTTATGGAAAAAAAGGCCGGGAAAGAGTGCGACCGGCACCCCGGTTATCTTCCCTTCACACTGCTGGCCATGGGCATGATCCAGCCGGAATGGATTTTTATGACCCACCTTTTCGAACGGGAAGCTGAAGAGAAGGAATGTTTCAACCCGGAAGCCATAACCGGCCCTTCCTCCAAAGATCAGCAAGGCATCCGGATCAACTTCCGGCCGCGCGAAACCCGATCGCATCGGTAATACATCTCTTTTTCCAAACAAACGCACCGCGAGGGATACCGTTGATCCTGCTTTTACCTGCTCCGTTTTAATTTCGGAAAAATCCGCACCTCTTTTTTGTTTATATCTTCCCACTCCTTGAGCAGGTTTTGTTTAATCAACAGATAACGGCGCATTTCATTAATAAAATGATACAGGGAAGCCCGTATTTCAAACTCTTCCCTTGTTTGGGGAAGGAGAGATTTCCTGAAATTCTGACGTAATTCCTCCAGTTCTTTCAAATAAATATGCGCGGTATTGCCCGGATGAACAGCATCGGCCAAATCCTCCAGGAATCTGGCAATCATTTCTCCCTGTTCATAAGAACGGTCGAGTGAAGAAACAATCGGTGCAATCCTTTCCAATATCTCAAACTGCCTTTCCCGCATTTCAAAGTAATGATAAAAATATCTGGCTGTTGGACCATCCTGATTTTCCAAATCCAAAATGGCCAGTTCCTTTGCTTCCGATAACCATTGCGCTGTTTCCAGAATTTCTTTTCCATCCCAATAACGCTCCGGTTCGCGGAGATACGCGGCAAATTCACGCAAAATGGTTTTAAAGTTGTCTTCAATTTTCTGCTGATAGGCTTTCAGTTCTTTTTCCAGACTGGGTATGTACAGATTCAGTAAAATCGCCGTCCCGATTCCAACCACCAATAAACAGATTTCATTTACAATCACGGCATAGCTTGCATCTTCCAGTGTGAAAAGATGCAAAATTACAACCGTACTTGTTACAATCCCGTCGTTGATCTTTAAATAAACACTCATTGGAATCAGCACCAACAACAAAAGGGTCAATGTCCAAATATGATACCCGATCCCTTCAAATATAATGGCCGAGATTCCCAGGCCGACCAGTGAACCAAAAAACAGTTCCCAAGCCATCTGATAAGATTGTTTTTTTGTCGTTTTTATACAAAGAATGGTAATAATACCGGCAGACACATAAAACTGCAAACCCAGCCATTTGGCAATGGCAATTGAAAGCGCAATTCCAACCGCTGTTTTGATTGTTCGAAACCCGATTTTCATCCATGATCACTCTTTTTTACATTTTTGGTTATATGATATTATAATAATTTTTTGTCTATATTCTAATTCAATGTATATGATTCTTTTCTTGCCGCGCAATATTAATTTTTTGTTAATTCTCCTTCATTTCCGGATCTTTTCCCATTCACATTGTCAATTTCAAAGATGTTCATTTTCAGGTAACAGATGCACAATATTCCCACTTGTTGCCAACTTTGATATGATTATAATTGCGGGAATCATTTTACAGGGAGAGAGCGCAATGAGTACAACGATCACAAGGACAACCCCTGCCAAACAGGCTTATTATCGTTTGCTTGCATCCAGTTTTGAGCGGGCCCAGCGTTTGCTGGAGGAAATGCAAATGTATCCGGAAAAATATACACCGGAACGGCGTCAGGAAACAATTGCCTACCTCATGCAATTGAAAAAAGAATTGAACAAATTTAAGGAAACCAATTCCCATTTCAATTGATTTATTTGATGAACCAGGCAAATGACGATCGGTCATTTGCTTTTTTATTACAGTCTCAAGAAGCAATGGAACCATTTCACTTTCTTATATTCTTTGTATTTCATTTACCTTTCAGTCCAGGCATTTTTGCCTGACTAATGAATTGTTTATTCAGCCAAGCAAATTTTTGAAAAATGAAGAAGGAAATTATTATTTGATCATAGAATTTTATATATAAGCTACAGAAGAGGAGGGATACTGTCAAATCCATTTTCATGCCGGGATGTGAGAAGGGGGTTTAATTTATTTAATGAGGGGGATGCCTGTGAAACGTTTTCTGAGCATATGCACAACGCTGGTGTTGGTTGCGCTCCTTGCGATTCCTGTTTCGGTTCTTGCAAGCCCTGCGCCTGCTGGTGACTTTGTTCCTGGTGAACTGATTGTAAAATTTAAAGAGGATATTTCAGCACAATCCACTCAATCAGTTCACGCCCAGTACGGTGCAAAATCTGTTGAAAAATCCAAATATTCAGGATTTGAGATTGTCAAATTCAAAGGTTCGATCACGAAGATGATGGAAAAATACAAAAACAACCCGATGGTCGAGTACGTGGAACCCAATTATTACGTCCATGCAATGTGGACACCCAATGATCTTACCAGCAAACAGTGGGGACCACAAAAAGTTCAGGCTCCACAGGCCTGGGATATTTCACGAAGCAGCAGCGACACAATCATTGCCATTGTTGATACAGGTGTGCAAGCCAACCATCCAGACTTGAGCGGAAAAGTGATTCAGGGTTATGACTTTGTAGATGACGATGGGGTTGCCCAGGATGGAAACGGCCATGGAACACATTGTGCCGGAATTGCAGCGGCAGTTACCAACAATGGAACAGGAATTGCCGGAATGGCACCAAACGCAAGAATTATGGCTGTCCGTGTCCTGAACAACCAGGGTAGCGGCACGATGGCTGATGTGGCCGACGGAATCCTTTATGCTGCCAGGAATGGCGCAGATGTAATCAGCTTAAGCCTGGGCGGATCCTATGGAAGTAGCGCTCTTCAAAACGCGGTGCAGCAAGCATGGAACAGTGGTGCCGTTGTTGTAGCAGCTGCCGGAAACAGCGGTTTGTCTTTACCCAGTTATCCGGCCTATTATTCTCAGGCTATTGCCGTAGCTTCCACAACCTCCAATGACACCATCTCCTATTTCTCCAACTATGGAAGCTGGGTAGATGTTGCCGCACCTGGTTCCGATATTTACTCCACCTATATAAACAGCAGTTACCAAACCTTGAGCGGAACATCAATGGCAACTCCGCATGTTGCCGGACTGGCTGCCCTGATAGCAAGCCAGGGCAAAAACAATTCCCAGATTCGTGCCGCCATCGAAAATACGGCAGATCAAATCAGTGGAACCGGCTATTATTTCCAACATGGAAGAATCAATGCCTATAGAGCAGTAAATTATTAAAGATCATACTTGCAGTTTCTTGCCCATAAGGAAAGAGGATTTTCCACTTGCGGAAAATCCTCTTTTTCTTTTATCAGATATTTAACACATACCAGATAACCCCTGCTGTAAAAAATACCAGGGAAATAATTGCAAGCATTTTGGGCAAGTGATCCATAATTTCCTCCACCGGTTTACTTCAACTCGACAACCGTCACGCCTGAACCGCCTTCACCATGATTCCCGAGCCGGAATTTTTTCACATGGCGCTGACGCCGCAAATATTCCTGAACACCGGAGCGAAGGGCTCCCGTTCCCTTTCCGTGGATCAGATACACCTGTTTGTAACCGGCCAAAATGGCCTTGTCCAGATAATTGTCAATCTCGATCAACGCTTCTTCTACCAGTTTTCCCCGAATGTCTACTTCCGGCTTTACATCAACCGTTGAACGTTTGACGGTGGTTCCTGTTTTCTCCATGACAGCCGGTTTGGGCGAAGACCGTTTTTCCAGCTGGTTCCTGTGAATTTTCATTTTCAAGGAGCCAACCTGTACCTGAAAATAGCCATCTCCCATCTCGTCTATAATGGTTCCTGTCTGGTTTACCGTTAAAACGCGAACTTCATCTCCAACATGAAGCGTTTCCTTTTTCCCCGTATTTTTCTTTTGTCTTTGCGGCCATTCCCAATCGGGTACCGCATTTTTCAATCTTGCCCTTGCTTCGATCAGCTCATGCTCTTTCAAATCCCGGGGCCGTGCTTTCATCCATTTCTGCAATTCCTTAAGCACTTCTTCCGCTTCACGTTCCGCCTTGTTAACGATAGCTTGTGCTTCCTGCCGTGCTTTTTCCTTGATGCGAGCTTTTTCTTCCTCCAACTGCTCCCATTTCTGTTTCAGATCCTCGTACAAGGCTTCAGCCTCTTTGCGCAGCATTTCTGCCCGGTTCCGGTCTGCCTCCGTCCTCTTCCGTTCCTCTGTCAGGGATGTGATCATTTCTTCCATCCGGGTTTCATCTGCTGAAAGATGTTCTTTGGCCCTTTTGATCAATTCAGCAGGCAAGCCCAGCCGTCTGGAAACGGAAAATGCATTGCTGCTGCCAGGTACTCCGATCAACAGGCGATAAGTCGGTTTCAGGGTTTTTACATCAAACTCAACACTGGCATTGGTCGCATCGGGATGATTGTGAGCAAAAAGTTTCAGTTCACTGTAGTGGGTCGTGGCCATTACCAGGCACCCCTGGCGAATAACATGTTCCAGGATTGAGATGGCAAGTGCCGCGCCTTCTGTCGGGTCCGTACCCGCCCCCAGTTCATCAAACAAAACCAGACTTTTCTCATCGATTTGTTCCAGAATCCGTATAATGTTTTTAAGATGACCGGAAAAAGTGCTCAGGTTCTGTTCAATGCTCTGCTCATCCCCAATATCGGCGTATACCCCGCTAAAGACAGGCATAACGCTTTCTTCTTCAGCTGGAATGGGAATTCCGGATTGTGTCATCAGGGCAAACAGGCCAACTGTTTTCAATGTTACCGTTTTCCCGCCGGTATTGGGACCGGTAATAATGATTGCCTGATAGGATTCGCCCATTGCCAGATCAATCGGGACGACATTTTCCGCATTGATCAAAGGATGACGCGCCTTCTTCAGGATGAGGACTGAATCGGAAATACGCGGAACCACACCCTCTACCTGGTAGCCATAACGGGCGCAAGCCATGATCAAGTCCAGTTCAGCCAAAATTTCAATATTTCTTTCGAGGGACTCTGTTTCCTCTCCGATCCGTTCGGTCAGGCGGCGCAAAACCTTTTCCACTTCTTTTTGTTCCGCCAGTTCCAATTCGCGCAGCCGGTTATTCCATTTGACGACAGCCTCCGGTTCGATAAACAGGGTGGCACCGGACGATGACTGATCATGAACAATTCCGGGAAACCGGGAGCGGTATTCCATCTTGACCGGAATTACGTATCGGTCAAAACGCTGGGTTATGATCGCTTCCTGCATCATCTTGGTATAATGCGGATTGCGAATCATTTCCTGCAGGGTATGATTAATCTGTTTGCGGGCTTCGCCAATCTGGCTGCGAATTTTCCCCAACCCGGGACTTGCCTGGTCTTTTACAACCGCCTGTTCATCAATGACCCGGAGAATTTCTTTTTCCACAGAGTCAAGACTCTCCACTTGTTCCGTAAAGCCGCGCAGAATGGGAAGGGGTGCTTCTTCCTCTTCAATCTGCCGCAAAAATGACTTGATCTTCCGTCCTGCGGAGATCGTGCTGGCAATATCCAGACATTCCCATTCGGCAAGCAGCCCCTTCATTTTGGCCCGCCGAATGGAGGAACGTATATCCCGAACTCCTCCAAACGGAACGTCCCCTTTTAACCGGATTACATCCATTCCCTCCCGGGTGGCATCAAGCCGGTATTTTACCCGCTCCACCCGGGCATCAGGCACCAGCTGATCAACCTTTTCCTTTCCCAGGACAGTAGACGCCTGCTTTTTCAAATCTTCCTTAACCCGCTCGTATTCCAAAGATTTCAGCGTCCATTGCTCCACGCCGACAACTCCTCTTTCTGTTCAAAATCAATCTCTATTATATCACTTCCCATCCATGAAAAAAATCGAGCCAACATGAAATTGGCTCGATGTCCGATCATCGTGTAAAAATATGTTTTCCAATCTTTTTGATTTGGGGGCGGTTCCAGATCCACTTGGATGTAGCCCGAGCCGGATTAAAGTAGTACAATGCCCCGCCTGACGGATCCCATCCGTTTAATGCATCTCTTACCGCTTTTTTGGCTTCTTCATTTGGCTGCATCCAGATTTGTCCATCTGCTACCGCCTCAAACGCAAGGGGCTGAAAAATCACTCCGGACACGGTATCCGGAAATTTGTCACTCTCAATCCGGTTCAGAATGACCGCCGCAATCGCAACCTGCCCAATATAGGGTTCTCCACGCCCTTCAGCATAAACAGCCTGTGCCAGCAATTGTATATCGTTGTTGGAAAAACCGTAACTGCTTTTGGGAACAGATACCTTTTTGGCCTGTTTCGGTTTTTTTTCAATTTTATCCGGTGTATAGTTTCTGGTGGCCGCTCTCAGCTTTTGCAATGTTTTGCTGCCGGCAATCCCGTCAATTTTCAAGCCAAACTCATATTGGAACAGGCGAACCGCACGGTAAGTTCTTTCTCCGAAATGGCCATCAACTTTTCCGGTATAAAACCCGATAAATTTAAGGCGTCCTTGCAAATCCCAGACATCCCCGCCACGCGACCCCCGTTTCAATACTGTTCCTTTTGCTTTATTGCGGGTCATTTCCGGACGCCAATTTTTCGTTGACTTCCAAAGTTTCAATTTGGTCTTGGGTCCAACGATCCCGTCAATCTTTAAGCCGAATTCATACTGAAACAAACGAACAGCTAAATAAGTACGCTGGCCAAACACTCCATCCACCGGACCTGTATAAAATCCCAAAAGTTTCAATCGTCCTTGCAATTCATAAACATCCCCACCTCTGGCCCCTTTTTTCAGAATGGCCTTTCCAAAAGCCGTCTGGGCAGAGAGAGACTTGTAATCGGTATTATTTTGGGCAAACACATTTGCACAGGTGCCCGTTGATATCAGGCCAACAACCAGATAAAGTATCGCTATCTTGATTAAAATTCGGTTTAGCATACGAGCTTCACAACCCTTTTTGGCTGGTTTTACAGGTTATTATGCCAATTTTCCCCCAAAACATGCGGTAAAAAATCGACACCCGTTGCGATCTCAACCCAAAATTCAGGAAAAACACAGCAGGCTTGCCAGTTTACAAGGATGGCATATTTTGGATTAAAAAATTTGTTCAACTTGGATAAAGAGCGGGAAAGCGATTTCCAATAGCGGAATAACTTCGAAAGATGCAATAATGGGAGGCATTTTTCGGGGAAAACGGGCGAAACTGTCCGAACGCAAACGTGTTTAAACCCGTCAGGAAAGGAATGCCTGGCGTACGTGGTCTGCTTTATGGCGGAGACGATACAAAGCCGAAAATCATCTTCCTGTCGATATTTTTTACAGACCAGTCTGTTTTTCTTATGTTTATGGCATAAATTTGGTAAAAAATATTTAAAAAATACACAACAAACTATATAATAGTGTATAAAAAGAAGAGGGAGAACATGATGAGTGAAACATTTGTTTTACAAACAGCTTATATATTCGGGCAAATTATTGGTGTTTTCGTTTTTGTGTTTATATTTGTAATTTTTCCGGCTCTCGGAATTATTTATTTGGTAAAACGCAGACGATTGAAAAGAAAAAGAATACTGCTTGAATTAATATCCAAAGAACAAGACCACACATCATATAAAATGTAACCGGACCAAAAAGAAAAGGCCCCGATGCAGTACGGGAAAAAGGACTTTGCAGGCTTTCTGCAAAGCCCTTTGGACTGCTCTGTATACAGAACACTTTCAGATCCTGCAAAAGCCATTTCCCTTTCAGGTTTCACCAACTTCCTTTCTGTATGGAAACTCCCACCGGATTATGATGCCATCGTCCCTGATACGGCAAAAACCCGTTTTTTCCAACACCCGGATGGAAGCAATATTAGCGGCAGAACACTCTGCTGTTACCCGATGAATCTCTTTTCGCCTGAGTGCCCACTCTACCACTGCCCGGGCGGTTTCCGTGGCATATCCCTTTCCCTGATGTTCAGGCACGATACTATAGCCAAGATCAGCACTCCCCTTTTGGTCAGGTCCCTCTTTCAAACCGGCATCTTCCACCAGCACAGGAGAATTTTTTCTCAAAATCAACCCATTCCAGACCGGCTCATCTGGATTTTGCAAAAGCTTCTGAAGCATGAAGGGCAAAATTTCCCGAAAATCGTTGTTTGGCCAATCCTGTGGTATTTCTGCCTGCAACAATTCCTTGAGGCGCATCCGGTCCTCCAGCGCTGCCTTCACCAATTCACACGTAAACGGTACAATTCTCAGGCGAGGCGTTTCCATTCTTATTTTAGCTGTTTTTTCCAAACAACTCACCTCATTTCAGACCCATGACGGTCTTTGCGTTTCTTTTTGTTGCATTAAAAAGCAACTGCCTGGAAATCACAGGCAGTTGCTTTTTTCTACAGAATTTTCCCTTGTAACAGTTGGCCAAGTTCTTCTGTCAGTTCGGGGGTCCACCCCGTTATGGCACTGGCCAGGATGGATCCATCCACTGCTTCCTTCCCGGTGCTCCATGGAATAACATTCAGTACATTGACCAGGATCAATATCAGGAACAACACTTTTGCCAAGCCAAACAATACGCCCCCCGAACGGTTTACAAGAGACAGAACCGGCAAATTGGCTACCTGGTTAATCAATGTTGCTGCAATCGACAGGACCAGTCTTGTGCCAAACAGCAAAACCAGAAAAGCAATCAGGGAATAAACGGCTTTTTCAATTGGCACAAATGCCATCCATTCTCCCGCGGATGAATCAGACAGTCTCCATAGCTGGCCGATGACGGGGGCCAGTTCATCCGTAAATTCAAACGCAATCCAAATCGCCAGAATATAGCTGAAGAGAGCGGCAACCTGACTGACCAATCCTCGCCTGTATCCCTGGATTAACGCACCAATCAAAAGCAGAAGGATAACCAGATCCAGTAAATTCATCAAATCCCCCTTATGGTTCTTCGTCTTCTATCAGATGCATAATCTCATCATATTCCTGTTTCAGTCTCAAATAATCATCAGCAATATTTACCGCCGATAATACAGCCAGGCGCGATACATCCAATCGAGGATTTTTATCGGCAATTTGCCGCATTTTCTCGTCAACATGACTTGCAACCTGGCGCATATGTCCCGGGCTGGCCTTACCTGTCAAATGATATTGTTGCCCGTAAATCTCCACACTTAATCTATTTTTCACTTCACCGCCTCCTTCACCAAGTGAAGGTTTCTTCTGCGAATGGTATCGGCGTAGAACAGATCCGGTGCAGTTTATTGCCTGAGCTCGGCACCATAGAGTTCTGCCAGATGTTCAACAACTTTTTGGTGAACCTCCTGAACCTCTTCGTCTGTCAAGGTTCGATCCGGTGCGCGATAGACCAAAGAATAGGCTACACTTTTTTTACCTTCCCCAATTTGTTGTCCTGTAAACACATCAAACAGGTTCACGGATTCAAGTAATTCTCCGGCCACTTCCCGAATCCCTGCTTCCAACAGCCCGGTTGGCATATTTTCATCCACAGTAACGGCAAGATCACGAGTAACAGCGGGATATCGCGGAATTGGACGATAGAGGATTTCGTCCTCCCGATCAAGCAATTTCTCCAGATCCAGTTGGAAAACGACAGGATCATCCAAATCATAACGCTTTGCCAAATTGGGATGCAATTGCCCCAAAATACCAAATACCTCACCATCCAAAATACATAAAGCAGTCCGGCCTGGATGGAATCCCTTCAATTGTGCAGCCTGAAACTCGACATTTGACAAATTGAACCGCTCAAAGACGACTTCCAGAATCCCTTTCATCACAAAGAAATCCTTTGCCTCAAACTCCGGGCTTTTCCAGATGGAAGGAGCTTTCTTTCCTGTAATCAGGGCAGCCAGTTCCAGACGCTCCTCCGGCAAACGGGTCAGTGTCTCTTCATCAGAAAGATATACTTTACCCACCTCAAAAATTTGCACATGATCGATACCGCGGTTGACATTGTAGGCTGCCGTTTTGAGCAACTGGGACAGCAAGGTCGTGCGCAGTACGGCATGTTCGTTACTCATTGGCATGGCCAGGCGTATTGGAATTGCACCGTCATGAAGTGAGGCAATTTCCTGTTCAGCCTGATCCGAAGTCAGACTGTAGGTTATCACTTCATTTAATCCAAGTTCCCTTAACAGATGCCGAACGGTACGGCGCAGCTTTTGCGGCTTTGTCAGGCTGCCGGGAGTTTGCTGTCCCCACAGCAAAGTTGCGGGAATCCTGTCATATCCATACAG
>JBAVDL010000208.1:0-13818 GCA_049587175.1 Thermoactinomyces sp. | reverse complement strand
ATTGAAGATCGCACAAAAAAAATTCTAAACTTGATGGAAGACTTGTATTATCTACAAAAACAGGAATCACAAACTTATTATAAGCTAGTGCTCGCTCAACTTCTTTCTGAACAAACCTCGCCTCGGCTATATTTTCAGTAATTAACACTAGTACCGCGTCCGCCTTCTTAATATCATTTATAATAACAGTTTGGAAATTTTCTCCAAACGGTATATTTCGTGGTGCAACCCAACAAGGAAGGTTTCGATTTTCTAGGTATTCTACAATCGGTTCCATTTTATGTTCGTCTTTATTGGCATAACTGATAAAAATAAACCGATGCTCATCTTTCATGATATAGTAACCTCGCTTTTCTTATCGTGATCTACCCTTCCTCACGTACGACAATCTCATAATCAAGTTCTTTCCACATATCATACAAGCCAATGATGGAATTCCGGTCGTAATTCTTATAGTTTTCTCCCACCTGTTCCATCACACGGTCAAGTTCCTGCCAGGAGACAAGGCAACCATGCAACTTCATCTCTTCATCCTTGGTCTTCTCGGCAGTCGGATTCGGATATACATCCCATCCACGCAGATAATGGAAAGCACACCAGCGCCGGTGCTCAATTTCCGCCAGCAATTCCAGATGATCCTGAATTTTGAGTAGATACTCTTCTTTGGTAAGTATCCTTGTTTTTTCTTTATTGACAACACTTTCAGGAACCGCCTCCAGACCAAGCAGCATGAGTTTGGTACGGGCGTGGTTGAATTGGGAACGGTTCGACTCTCTCATAAAATCAGTCAGTTGCTCCCAGGATGGAGGAAGAGTTGCCAAGGGGCTTTCCCTTCTTTTTTGCTTTCGGTACCGTTCATGAATCAATTTGGCAAGCCGATCTTCCTTTTCATTAACAAAATACTCTTTTGTTAGTACTTTGTCGTAATTGCCAAAGCAGTAAAGATTGGCCTGTTCCCGATTCTTTTGATAAACCTGGTAACTGAGAAGTCCTTCATCCTTTACACTAATAAACACAGGCAGGTTTTTTAGCCATTTGGACAGTCTGATTCCTTCCATAATATTTAAATAATCATCGCCTGTTGATATAAAAACATGCGTATAGGATCGATCAGTATCGTCTATAAAAGACTCCAGTGACTCCGTATCAATATCAAAAGCAACAAATTTAAACCGGGCCACGTGTCGGCTTTTTGGATAAGACCGAAACCAGCTTTTTTCTGCCTTCTCAATTTCCCTGTCCAACACGGTAATGGTTAATGGAGAGAGTGTAAAAAAGTGCGCCCGTTCCATGGCTTTTAAAGCCACTTGCTGGTTGGTTCCATCAAAACCGACGAACAACAGATGCAAAGGTTCTCCAACAGGGTCTTTAACACGGTCTTCATAATGAAGATAGAGAGGATGTTCATTCAACAACTGGTCTGCAATCAGACGATTGGTATTCATAATTCGCACCAGAATTTCTTCCAGTTTGCTTACTTCCTTTTCAATTTCCTCATACAGGATCATCGATTGATATTTGCTTAAATGGAGGAGAATGTTCAGGGGTTTTCCCAGTCTGGGCCTGTGCAAGAAATACTCCTTAATGGAGATCAATTCATCGAGATTGGACGAATCGTCTACATCAAACAATATACAGTATCCGGCCCGATTCAACCCGGCTTTATCATACAGATCATGTTCTGTCTTAGGACCAACCAGCACAACAACCCCCAACTCATTTAAAAATTCTTTCTCTGTCGACGATAACCCTTCTCCTTCTGTCAATAATATGACATGTTCTCCTTTTTCACACAAATCCTTGATCAGGATTTTGCTCTGCTCCTGATAACCGACAATTACATAGTGATTACCAATTAACTTGTAAAAGAAAAGTTTCATTGTTCGGTAAAAGAACAGATAGGCAATTTGAAATACAGTTGAAATCAGGTAAAGGGCTGCAGACCATCGCGCAATTTCCACTTCCAGGGGATAAGCGACAAAATTGTCTCCTTCTTTAGTAAATACATTGTCAATATCAATGACAAACAAC
Organism: Thermoactinomyces sp.; assembly: GCA_049587175.1. Taxonomy (GTDB): domain Bacteria; phylum Bacillota; class Bacilli; order Thermoactinomycetales; family Thermoactinomycetaceae; genus Thermoactinomyces. The sequence goes on along the minus strand of JBAVDL010000208.1, from coordinate 11,787 downwards.
CGCAATGTGGAATAAAGTGAATTGGCAACCGAGTAATCCTTCCAGGCATGATAATGAAACCCATAAACTCCCGAAATGATCATTAATATAAACAGAAAGATCTGGATGCGATGCGCTTGCAACCAGAAATGACAGAGAAAATAATAGCAAATAAGCCGTTAACATAATCAGATAAGCAACATCGGCTCTAAAAACATCGTTTATGCATAATATCCATATGATTCCAATAATAGGAATCATAAACAAATAATAAAACTTGAACAACCTTTTATTTTTTCTGAAACGACCTATCATTATCTCACCTGCAATTATTATTAATTAATAAAATAATTATAGATAAACAAATTCATAAATGAAACTTGAATAGTTGTGGAATTTTACTAAATCCCGGGTTATAATATTTTCTTACCTTTAAACGGGTATCCTGAATTGAAACGATTTTATCTGAAATTCTGAAAAAGTGTATAACAGAATCCTGGCAACTGCCATAGGTAACCGTTTTGCTTTTTAGACAAAAAATCGGGAACTTTCCGTTCCCGATTCACTACTTACTGAAACGAGTATGAATATTATTGTGCTTGTATGTGCCAAAGCCGCCAAATTCAATCAGCTCCATTGACAGGGCCAGATAGCGTTTGGCAAACAGATCGGCAAAATGGCTCTTCATCACAGCAAAAAGTTCATCACAGACCGCTTTCTTCACAGGCTCCGGTCGTCCGGCACCGATTTTCAGGATGGCATGGACAAACGCATCATCTTCCTTCCCGTCGGCAATCCGGTAATCATGCAACTCAATTGCTCGTGAACGGATACCGCCTGCCGGGAAAATATCCGGGTGTGAGAGCAAGACGGCATTAACCTTTTTGAGCAGGCCAGGAATATCGGCTTCTGCTTTAATATTGTCCGTATATTCGACGGTAAAATGGGGCATGGCTTTCCTCCTTGAGAAATGCTGACAAATTCCAGGTTTATAAAGTTATTGTTCTGAACGGTCTTCATCCCCGACAATCCAGTTGACCAATCGGCCGATTCCTTCAATTTCCGTAACTACTTCGTCACCAACCTGTATATCCGTCACCCCTTGAGGGGTTCCGGTGAGAATCAGATCACCCTCACTTAACGTCATAAAACTGCTCAAATAGGCAATCAACTCCGGAATTCCGAAAATCATGTCCCGGCTTGATCCTTCCTGCATCAATTTGCCGTTCACATAGGTGCGCATGGCAAGATTCATGGGATCCGGCACATCTTCTTTGTCTGCCAGCCAGGGGCCAAGCGGTGTACACGTGTCGTGATTTTTGGCCCGCAAGTTCGGGCGGTAATAATTTTCCAAATAGTCGCGAATTACGTAGTCATTGGCTACTGTATAGCCCCGGACATATTCATAGGCATTCTCCCTTTTGACATTGCGTGCGGTTCTTCCAATGACAACAGCCAGTTCACACTCGTAATGCATGTTTGTTACGTTGGCCGGACGCCGGGTCTTTGCCCGGTGGCCGATAAAAGTGTTCGGGCCTTTCAGGAAAACCAGCGGTTCTGCCGGAGCCCTGAAAGAAAGTTCATTTGCATGGTCAGCATAGTTCAGTCCCAGGGCAAATGCCGTCCGAGGTTGTACCGGAGGCAGCCAGACCACATCTGTTTCTTCAACGATCCGCCCGTCATCCAGTCTCAGGTTCCCGTCTGTTTCCTCCACTGCATTGTGAATAACTCCGGAATACGCTACACGTGCCCGTTTCATACGCGAACCCCCATTGCCAGTTCATGTTCCGGGATAATGGTATTTTCCAGCCGGCCAACTTCATCAATTTCGATCCGTACCTGGTCGCCGGCCTTTGCCAGCGGCGCCCTTTCCGGTACTCCCGCCAGAAGGATGTCGCCGGGATCAAGCGTCATAAACGCTGTAACATCAGCAATCAGGCGCCGAACCGGGCGAATCAGGTTTTCAGTCGTATTTTCCTGCTGCAACTTGCTATTAATAAACACACGAATTTTCAGGGAATCCGGGTTTTCCACCGCATCACGCTCCATCACCCAGGGTCCCACAGGGCAGAAGCCATCACGCGCCTTCTCTTTAATGGCCGGGCGATACAAGCTTTTATGCGGAATACTGACATCATTGACCACGGTGTAACCGGCCACATACGCCAATGCCTCGTTTTCCCTCACCCGTGTGGCTCTGCTGCCGATAACAACCCCCAGGGCCGCACCGATCTCCAGTTGAGATACGCCCTGCGGCAATGGAATCGGCATGCCGTAACCGATCACGGTATTGGCCGGTTTGATGTACAAGACCGGAGCTTTGGGCGGCGCATGATAAGGCGCCTCATTAACCTCATCTCCCAGTGCCTCAAGGGCTCCTTTATAATTCAGCAATGTCCCGTAAACCGTTCCCGAAACGGGTGCATCCCAGGGCAGGCAGTCCATGTGGTACCAGTTGCCGCCCAAATTAACGGCATTGCCTGTCAGATCCACATCGGCTTCACAGGTTGGGGCAACTCCGCGCAGACGGAACTTTGCCTTCATTTCTGTTCACTCCTTTGGCAATGCTGGATTCTCAAAGTGAGAGCATGTTGTATATTTTAATAATGAATTTGCCTTCCACTTACCTTTTTTCAGGTCAGTGATGGTCAGGGCTGTTGAAACGGATATTGGATCGGACCAATATCTCCTGAAAATTTCCCGTCATGCCTGTCCGGCTTGAGAGGATTGTCCCCACATACGCTCCCAAAAAACCAAGCGGAATCGAAACAATTCCCGGAGAGGTCAAGGGGAAAACAGGCGTACCGACCAGGATGGCTTCTCCCGGCACCGGACTCCATACGTTGGGACTCAAAGCCACCAGCAAGATCGTTCCAAACAGGCCGACCAGCATTCCGGAAATGGCACCGGTTGTATTGAATCGCTTCCAATACAGGGTGAACACAATGACAGGCAGATTGGAACTGGCTGCCAGGGTAAATGCAAGCGAAGACAGGAAAGCCACGTTTTCATTTTGCAGAAACAGGGCCAGTACAACGGACAGAAGAGTTACCCCGACCGAAGCGAAGCGGGCCATGCGAATCTGCTCCCGATCGCTTGCTTTTCCACCTTTCATAATTTCATTGTAGAAATCGTGGGAAAAAGCCGTTGCGCTGGTCAGCACAATGCCTGCCACGACTGCCAGGATGGTTGCAAATGAAACAGCCGAGATAAAAGCAAACAGGAAATTGCCGCCCAGCATTTGGGCCAGGATGGGAGCAGCCATGTTTCCAGCCGGATTGGCAGCAATGATTCGCTCAATTCCTACAAACCGGGCTGCTGCAAAGCCCAGAAATACGACCATCACATAAAACAGACCGATAAACCAGATAGAATAAACGGCAGACTTGCGGGCTGTTTTCGCGTTGGGAACCGTCAGAAAGCGGATCAGGATGTGGGGAAGTCCGGCAGTTCCCAACACCAGACCAAGAGTTAGCGAAAAAGGATCAAGGCCGCTTGTATATTTCACCCCCGGCTCCAGATAGGCTTCCTTCAGGGGGGTAGCAGTTTTCATTTGTTCAAAAACAGCCAGGATATTAAAATCGAATTTGGCCATCACCATAAGAAAGAGCAGCAGGGTACCGCCAAGCAACAGAATGGCTTTGATTATCTGCACCCAGCTTGTAGCCCGCATCCCCCCAAAAAAGACGAAAATCAGCATTAAGGTGCCGACAATAAAAACAGAGGCAACATAATGAATATCCAGCAGGATCTTGAATAATGCACCCGCTGCCACCAGCTGGGCAATCATGTAGATAATCGAAATGGCAATGGTGTTAAAGGCTGTAACCGCCCGAACCTTTTTTAACTGAAACCGCTCCGAGATCATGTCCGCCAGTGTATACTTGCCGAGATTGCGCAGCGGTTCTGCTACCAGGAACAGAACAACCAGATAGGAAACAAGCGCTCCGTAGATAAGAAAAAAACCATCATATCCAACAAGGGATACGGCTCCAATCAATCCCAGAAAGGAGGCAGCCGACATGAAATCCCCGGCGATCGCCAGCCCATTTTGCCATCCGGTCAGTTCCCCGTTTGCCGTGTAAAAATGATCGGGATTTTTGGACCTTTTGGCAGCAAAATAGGTAATGAAAAGCGTACCTGCCACAATTAATGAAAAGAGCACTAACACCTGTGGATCCATCTTCTAACCCCTTTCCAGTTCCTCCAGAATTTGCTGCCTTATCTCATCAAACCGGGCCGCTTTTTTCATATACAAATGACAGACAGCCCACGTCATGGCAAATTGGGCAAAAGCAAATACCCACGCCCAGGAAATGGCACCGATTGCAGGTCTTGTCAGGATATCGGTATAAAAAGCCATGATTGGAAGCAACAGGGCAAAACTGGTAAAAAAGATTGTCATGGAGATAATGAACCGTTTCTTGGCAGCAAGTAATTTCTGAAACGACTCAGATTGGGCAATTTTCGCATAATTGTGTGGTAATTGATCTTTCTTTCCGATTTTATCCATATTCCCGACTCCATCCCGATTTATTTTTCATATTGGTGAAATACCACCAGTTTCAGTTCGGTCATTTCCCTGATCGCATATTTGATCCCTTCCCGGCCCATGCCGCTGTCCTTCACACCGCCATAAGGCATGTGATCTACGCGGAAGGTCGGGATATCATTGATCATGACTCCGCCTACCCGCAGTTTTTGAGCTGCCAGCAGGGCGTGCTGCATCTTGTCTGTATAGATTCCGGCCTGCAGACCATACCGCGAATTATTCACCTGCCCGATTGCTTCCTCCACTGTTTTGAATCGGTTGATAACTGCAATCGGGGCAAATGCTTCCTGACATGATACTTTCAATGAAGGATCTGCATTTAATATCACCGTGGGGTAAAGGATATTTCCCTCTGCTTTTCCGCCAATGACCACTTCTGCCCCATGCTGTTCTGCTTCTTTGATCCAGGACAGCGAACGGATCACATCTTTTTTGGATATCAGGGCCGAAATGTCTGTTTTCGGGTCCAGCGGGTCGCCTGTTTGCAGTTTTCCTGTTTCTTCAACAAACCTTTCTACAAAAGATTCATACAAGCTTTCGTGGACATAGATCCGCTGTACGGAGATGCACACCTGGCCCTGAAATGAATAGGCTCCCTTCACACAACGGGCTATTACCTTGTCCAGATCCGTTCCCTGATCAATAATGACTGCTGAATTGGAGCCCAATTCCAGCGTCACACGCTTCAGGCCGGCTTTATTCCGGATCTCAAATCCGACAGAAGGACTGCCTGTAAAAGTAATGGCAGCCAGGCGAGGATCGGTTACCAATTGGTCGCCCACAGTCCGTCCGCTGCCGGTTACAACATTGAAGGCTCCGGCAGGCAAATCCGTCTCCTCCAACAGTTCTGCAAGAAAATAGGCTGACAGGGGTGTTTGCGAAGCCGGCTTCAGGACAATGGTATTTCCGGATGCAATAGCCGGGCCCACCTTGTGGGCAACCAGATTCATGGGAAAGTTAAAAGGTGTAATCGCTCCGATAACCCCGATCGGCTCCCGGACAGTAAAGGCCAGCCTGTTTTCTCCTCCCGGCGCCGCATCCAGCGCCAGTGTTTCTCCATGAATCCGCTTGGCTTCTTCGGCGGAAAATTTATAGGTTTGAATCGTGCGTGCCACTTCTTCCCTGGCGGTTGCAATCGGTTTGGCTGCTTCCATGGCAATCAGACTCGCTGCTTCCTCTTTCTTCTGTTCCAGTTTTTCTGCAAGTTTTTCAATAATTGCCGCACGTTTGTGAGCAGGCAGTTGAGCCATTTCTGTTGTGGCCCGCTCTGCCGCTTGAATCGCCTCATTTACTTCCTCTTCATTGGCTGATGGAACTACTCCAATTTCTTCTTCGGAATATGGAGAAATGACAGATTGATATCGGGCAGCCTTTTTCCATTTTCCATTGATAAACAAATCTTTTTTCATAAGCGTATTTCCTTTCTCTTCCATCAAATGATAAACTCCTCCTGGGTAAAACCGGGGTCCCGGCGGTGCATTTTGTATTCATTCCCGAAAAAAGGCTGAATCCACCTTAGCCGGACACGTTGCTCAGATAATGCCACCAGACTGCCGGCGATTTGAACCAGAAGCTCGCCGGAATTGGCAAAAGTTGAAATCTGGTGGCAAACTCCCTTGCAGCTTTGCTTGCCGATGCTCACTTCAATCTGGTAAACACCCGGTTTCGGCAACAAAACTTCCTGATCCGCCATTATTTTTATAAACTGGTATTTTCCGTGGAAAAGCGTAAAACTTTTTACCGTCCCGATTGCTTCATGGTAATCCCCGAGATAATGGGGAACCTGATCAACCTTGCCCAGAGAAACCAGTTGCCGGATGGCGGTAGAACTGATTTTCTCCTGACCGTGTGCGATTTTCGGAATGGTGGTCACGGCAAATTTCCCCCGCCCGGTTCGGACAAGCTGTTCCATATCTCCCTGTGCCTTGCAGCCGTAACGAAAATCATAGCCGGCAACAACATGTTTGCATTTGAGACCGATAATATATTGCTTTACAAATTTTTCCGCAGAAAGGCGTGCAAAGCCGGAATCAAACCGGATGACATACAGTTTGTCCACTCCCAGCTTCTGCAATCGCTCCGCTTTTACAGCCAGTGGAGTCAGAACTTTTACAGAGGCACCCTGCACAATCTGCCTGGGATGGGGGAAAAATGTCATCACGGCAAATGTCAACTTTTTCCGTTTTGCAATCTCCCTGGCTGTTTGCAACAAATGACGGTGTCCGAGATGGACACCATCAAAAAAGCCAAGCGCCAGAAGACAAGGTTCGGCTTCATACAAAACCTTTTCCGAAACGGGATGCGTTATCTGAATTATTTTCATAAAAACCCCTGCCTTGATCCGGCTGGAATGTTTCCTCAGGATTTTTCTGATTTTGTTCCAAACCGGGGAATGGGATGATCGCCGATCGCAACATGAATCACCTGGGGTTCGGTATAAAATTCAAAACTGTAATGGCCTCCCTCACGGCCGATTCCACTATACTTGGAGCCGCCAAAAGGGATGCGCAAATCCCTTACATTCTGCGAATTGATCCAGACCATGCCGCTGTCGATCGCCTGGGCAATCCGGTGCGCCCGCTTGATATTACTGGTCCATACATAAGCAGCCAGTCCATAAATAACATCGTTTGCCATCCGGATAACTTCATCCTCGCTTTCAAATGGAATAACCGCCAGCACCGGACCAAAAATTTCTTCCTGGGCCACACGCATGTTATTGGTGCAATTCAACAGAAGCGTCGGCGCAACATAATTTCCTTTTTCAAATTCCGCCGGAACAGTGCCGCTGACCACTTCTGCTCCTTCCTCACGGGCAGTCTGGATATAATTCATGACGGTTTGCCAATGTTTGCGATGAATCAACGGGCCCACTTCCGTATCGGGATCCATGGGATCGCCGACAACAATCTGTTCAATCCGTTCTTTCAATGCGGAAACGAAACCGTCCATAACAGAGCGATGGACAAATAAACGGGAATTGGCTGTACAACGCTCTCCATTGAATGAGAAAATTCCCCAGACAACAGCATCGAGCGCTTTTTCCAGATCAGCATCAGGGAAAATAATGGCCGGTGATTTTCCGCCCAGTTCCATGGAGTACCGTTTCAGGGTATCAGCACCATTTTTCATGATTTCCGAACCGGTTTTTGTCTCCCCTGTAAAAGAGATCAATTGCACACCCGGATGGGCAACAAGAGCGGCACCGGCTGTTTCGCCAAACCCGTGAACCACATTGAAAACACCTTTTGGCAAACCGGCTTCATCAATAATTTGCGCCAGTTTGTTCGCCGTAAGCGGAGACCATTCCGCAGGCTTCAATACACACGTGTTTCCCGTGGCAAGAGCAGGTGCCACTTTCCATGTTGACAGCATGAACGGAGCATTCCACGGAGTAATCAGGCCGGCAACTCCCAGCGGCTTGTAAATTGTATAGTTTACAAATGCGTTTTCAACCTGATATGCCTCCCCAACCAGCCGGCTGTTTACCATCTGTGCATAAAACCGGAAATTCTCTGCTGCCCGGGCTGCCTGTTTTCTTGTCTGGCTGATGGGCAAACCGGTATCAAGGGATTCCAGTTCGGATATTTCTTCAGCATTCTCATCAATCAAATCGGCAATCCGGACAATATATTCCAGACGCTTTTTAACACTCATCGTACGCCAGGGGCCATGGTCAAAAGCTTCACGCGCCGCAGCTACTGCCAGATCAACATCTTCTGCAAAACCTTCCGCCACTTTGTTTACAACTTCATTCGTTGCGGGATTGAGATTGGCAAAACTTTTGCCGGCAACGCCTTCGACAAACTGGCCATTGATATAATGGAGAACGTTATCCAATTGACCTTGCATCAGATTTCCTCCTGTAAATGATCGATTTAGGGAGCATATTGAAAAGGTTTTGTTTTTCCGGAATATCTACAGAAGCCCATAGGAATAAAGAGTCTGGCGGATTTCCTCCTGCAAGGCTTCTGAAGGCGGCCCCATCGGCAGTCTTAACACCGGATTGATTTTCCCCATCATGCCAAGCGCTGTCTTTACCGGTGCAGGGTTGGTATCTTTGAACAATACATCATTAAGCGGCATCAGCTTGTAATGAAGCGTAAGCGCTTTTTCCACTTCCCCGGCTGTCCAGTAATTGTAAAGATCAGCTACTTCTTTCGGACAGACATTGGCTGTAGCGCTGATATGCCCGGCTCCTCCAATGGCAAGCATCGGATAGCACAACAGCTCTATTCCGGAATAAAGAAGAAAATCGCGGCCACAATGGAGCAACACACGATTCACATGTTCAAAATCCTTGTTGGATTCCTTTACTCCAATGATATTCCGGCAATCTTCCGCCAATCGGGCCAGCGTTTTCACTTCCAGATTGGTGGCTGTTCGGCCGGGAATGTTATAGATGATAATCGGAATATCCACAGAATCGGCCACATTCCTGAAATGGCGATACAGCGCCTGCTGGTTTGGTTTGTTATAGTAAGGAACAATAACCAGTGCCGCATCCGCCCCCATCTCCTGGGCCCGTTTGGTCAAATGCAGCGTTTCCGCATGATTGGCGGAACCGGTGCCCGGAACAACCGGAACTCGTCCGGCCGCTGCCTTGATCGCTGTTTCCATGACCAACTCCCGTTCTTCAATGGTCAGCGAACTTGGTTCTCCCGTTGTCCCCGTAACCGAGATGGCATGGGAACCACTTTCAATATGCCAGTCGATCAGTTTTTCAAGCGTCTTCGTATCCACATTCATCTGCTCATCAAAAGGAGTTACAATCGGTGCTATCGAACCCCTCAGTTTCTGCCTGGCCTCTTCAAAAGCGGACATCTTTCTTTTCCTCCTATCCCGTACTTCCTCAATCAACTGCCTTTTCATCATCAAAAACTGATTTCTGTGCGATATCAGGAAAGTTAAACCTATTCAATTTTAACTTTCATATTAAAAAAACTATTTTATTAAAATAACTTGAAATCCCGTACATTCACAATATATCATATATTATGATAATTGAGAAATATTAAATTAATATGTGTTATATATTTAATTTGTATTCAGAAGGAGGGCCAGTCATTGGACATTAAACAACTTCGTTATTTTTCTACTGTTGTTGAAGAAGGACAAATTACACGCGCAGCCAAAAAACTTCACATGGCCCAACCGCCGCTAAGCCAGCAACTGAAAATGCTGGAAGAAGAACTGGGACTTCGTTTGTTTGAAAGAAATGGAAGAAATCTGGACGTAACAGATGCAGGAAAGGTATTGTATGAAAGGGCAAAAGAAATCCTGCACAAGATGGAAGAAACCATGAAAGAAGTAAAAGACACAGGTGCAGGTCTGCGAGGAACGCTAGCCATTGGAACGGTAAAATCCTGTTTCTCCTATATTCCGGACAGACTCCGTTATTTTCGTGAAAAATACCCGTTGGTTACTTTTCGCCTGATTGAAGGTGATTCCTACCGTCTGGCCCATTATATCAAAAACCGGGAGATTGAACTGGCAATCATCCGGCTCCCTCTGGATATCTCCGATTTTGATTCCATCCCGCTCCCCATGGATCACTTTGTCGTCGTAATGCCTGAAAAATGGAGTCCCCACACAAGCATTCAAATGAAAGAACTGGCCGAAATCCCGCTGATGCTGCTGCAACAATTCAAAGGCATCGGACTGTATGAAATCGTGCTCGACAAGTGCAGAAAACACGGCTTTGAACCACAGGTCATCTGTGAGTGTCCCGACGCATCCATGCTGATCGCCCTTGTCAAATCAGGCATTGGGGCAACCCTTCTTCCCGAATCGGCATTTCCCGCACTGGATGCAACCGGTGTCAAAATCATAAACATCAAGGATGAGGCATTCATCTCCGAATCCGCCATCATCTGGCCCAAAGACCGTTATCTCTCCAAAAAAGCGCTTCGTTTTATCGAAACGTTTAAAAAATGAATACTTAACGCTCGTGTCACGGGTTAAATCCTGTGATATTTTTTATTTAAATGTAATTATTTAATTGTTAAATAGAAAGAATAAACGGTATTGAAGCATTCTCCATTTATTCGTTGTAATTAATCTGAAGAAATTGAAGAATACCGATGTTGATCCATTTATACTCACAACAAATTATCAAATAGCGTTTTTTCAGACGCTTGAATCCGATTCCCGTTTTACCTTGGAAAGTCAAAAAAACAATCGAAAAAATCATCCAAAAAAATATATATTTAGGATATTTTTTTGGATTTTATCATTTGTTTGTATATAATGATAAATGGTATTGTCTAAAGGAGGATGAAGAGTTGAAGGAAAAAGGAGATTTTATTTTCAATACCACAAACAGCCAAATCAATATTGCCAATGATCAGGCTAGCTTAAAAGCTACCTATATTAACAACAGTCAAGAAGATCAAACGGAAAAGTTAATGGTTGCTCTTCAAAATTTGCTGGAGTCTCTGGAAAACGAACCGAATGGAAACAAGGAACTGGTAAAATTGGCAGCCAGTACTGAGAATATCATTGATGATTTAAAAGAAAAGGATCTTTCCAAGAGAAGACTGGACAAATTCCGGGAAAAACTGAACAATATTTCGCCAGCGCTGCAACTAAGTTCCACACTATTTGCTGCCATTAGTGCGGTCAATGACGCAATCCAGCTTTATTCAGGTACATAGAAAGAGTGGAAATTTATGGAAAAAATCAATACACAAGAACTAAAAGACTACCTCTATTGTCCAGAATTCTGGTTTGCGCGAAAAAAGAACAATGAATACAATCTGGACTTTAATATCCACCAACAACGAAAACGCTATGAAAAACGAAAAAGACAATTTGAACTCTACCAAAAGCTGAATAAAGAACTGAATTTAAAAAAGAAAGGACAAAAACCGAAAAAATCGAAACGAAAAACAGGGAACAGAAGAAAACAGGAAGATACGATAATCCTGCTGGGATTTTTGGGAATTCTGTTTTTGGGCTTGTTTTATTCGTATCTTTTTTATATTTTTCTGGGCGGCTTGATCCTCTGGTTTATATGGTGGATACATCGCCACTGGAAACAATGGATGGTTAAATATCTGCAACAGCAATTGGATCCATTTTCGATGCTAAGGAAAGAGAAAAAAGTAAATCCTTCTCTGATCCTGTATGATTTTTCAAATTCGCCTATTCTCTTTTCCAAACTGAATGTCCTTTATCAAAACAACAGATTTCATATTATTTTAGATCGTTCAGATTCCAAACCACCCAATTATTTAAGATTAGCTAAAAAAATC
>JBAVDL010000207.1:0-3018 GCA_049587175.1 Thermoactinomyces sp. | reverse complement strand
GCCATATTATTGACTGAAACATTGATATAACAATAGCTGCTGGATTTTTTAGTAGTGGATTTAGTCTTCGTAATGTCATCTTCCAAATGATTCTTAACATGATTTAACCTCACTTTCATTATTTGATATTTTCTAAATTACTATTACGCTGATTTATTTCTTTGTATATTTAAGATATACATCATCGATTGTTGATTGAATAACAGAGACATTTAAAATGTGGAATTGGTGAGCAACAAGTACCTGAACAACATCAGCCAAAGTAGATGAAGCATTAGCTGCGCGTAATTTGATTTTATTGCCCTCGATTTCAATCCTAAAGATGTTTCTTAATGAAGATAAAACTTTTTTAATGATATCGACTTGAACCTCAGCGGTACTATCCAGAGATATATGAATTATATCCTCATTTAAAGCTTCCTTTAAGGATGCGGGTGTTCCCTCAACTATGACTTTTCCTTCATTTATAATTGCAAGTTTATCTGCCAAACGTTCAATTTCTTCCAAATAATGTGTAGTAAGTAAAACTGTAACATTTTCTTTCTTAGACATGGATAAAATGATTTCCCATAAGGAAGAACGTACTTCTGGATCTAATCCAGTTGTAGGTTCATCCAGAAACAGAATCTTTGGCTTATGGATTAATCCTAGTGCAACATCTAGTTTACGAAGCATACCGCCAGAATAAGTTGCGGCTATTCGATCTGCAACTTGATTCATTCCAAAAATGCTTAGCAACTCAGATACACGGGTTTTTAACTCACGACCATGCATACCATATAATTCACCTTGTAACATTAAGTTTTCACGAGCAGTTCCATCTAAGAAAACACTCGAATTTTGCGGAACACATCCAATGATTTTTCTTACACGATTAGGTTCAGTATTTACGTCGTAATCTCCAATTATGACCACACCACTGTCCGCTTTTGTAAGTGTAGTCAATATTTTTATTGTCGTGGATTTTCCAGCTCCATTCGGACCTATTAGTCCGAATATGCTGCCTTCCTCAACTTCAAAGCTCAGTCCATCAATCGCCTTAATAGTACCTTTATAAGTCTTTTTCAAGTTTTCTACCTTAATCACAGGATTTAATCCCATAAACATACCTCCATATTTCTTTTTGCCAATTCCATAAATCATGAATAATCCTAAGGTATGCCCTAAGGTTGGGGTCAAGTGCTTTTTATTTTTTTAGTTACTATTTGTAAATGATATTTACGACAGTTATTAGAATAAAAAACATCTTGGTGACGAGCGTTTATTGAAAAAATTTCTTGCCTTAGATCATGTTGTCGGTATTAAAGCAGGCTACATAAAAATTCACCAAATAAAAGCTTAAAGAATTGATATATTCCCATAAAGAAAAAATAAAGGTTTCCTGACATTACCATATCCGACATATTTGGACTGGTAAAAAGCTAAATGTCTGGAAACCCTTTATTTTCAGTCTTTCTATTTCTCAACCCTTGTCATCAATACCACACATTCCACATGGCTCGAGTTGATGGAATTGATGTCTGTGGGGGATTTTTGAACCTTACGTATGAGGAAACATATCTATTAGAATCTTGATTTGATAGATATTCCCATCTCTAATAAATTGAACTACACTCACCCTTATAATATGTCTTTTGTCCTAAACCTTAGCAAACCTGCAGAAATAATAATTACAAATGAAACGAAGCAAATGGAATACATAATCCATCCTTTTTCACCAACTCCAAAGGTTTCTGTCATAGTTGAAACTATTGGATAAGTCCAGGGATAGTATATCCAATACTTAGTAGAGTTGGCTATCAGCATAGATGGAAGTGAAAGGCCTGCCCCGAATGCAAGGGGAATACCTATATGTGAAAATCTAAAGCTTAAATAAAATTGCATTGCTATAACAGGCATTGAAGCAATTAGAGCAATGAAGGGTCTTACTACCATAAGGTGAATAGGAATACTATCGTTACCCCCAAACCATATTCCTATAGCAATCATCCCTATACAAAATATAAATACACTGTAGATAATTGTAAAAATACCTATAATAAGTTTCAAAAAGTACACATCTTCTCTTTTTACAGGCATTGTTAAAAGCTGCTTCCAACCATTACCACTGTGTTCGACTCTCGTAATCATAGCGATTATAACAGTAATCGTTATCGGAAAAATTAAAGATGAAAATTGAGACATACTTCCTATAAATAAAGTATTCCATAAATCAAAATCCAACTGCCCATTATTACTAGATACAAACATTGCCCCTTGAAATACTGCAAATAATGGGATAATTGTCGCCATTAAAGCTATATTTGTACGTTTTAATTTAAGAATCTCCATTTGCAAGGTCTTTATCATTTAAACACCTCCTACAAAATGTCTCTTCTTGTAAATTCAATATTTCCAATGATCGTAATAATTGCTCCACAGACAATTCCTCCATAAATAGAAACAGAAGAATCGAATCCTTGCAGTCCTCCGGCAAAAAACGGATAAAGATAAAGAGAGAATTTTGCAATTTCAAAGGATTGATATAATATAATGGATGAAAAAATTACACCTATAAAGCCTATAACGACTGGTATAGCTTGGTTTTTAAATATAGAACTCATCCAGTTATGCAGAGCAGCAACCCCAAATATTCCAACAAATTGATGTATGATATAGCTTCCATAATGCTCTATACTTAAAGGTTCAGGAAATCCAATAACCTTACCTACTACAACAAGTCCTATTGCATTAAGAACAATCAATATGCTGCTAAAAAGTACTATGGTAATGAACTTTGAAATAAAAACAGAAGTTCTTGTAACTGGCAAGCTTAATAAACTTTTCCAGGAATTTCGATCAAACTCAACCTGATGAACCATTGCACTAATAATTGCCACAAATATAGGAAGGAATATTCCCCACTGCAGCATAGTGTGGTTTTCATTAACAAGCATTTCCAAGGAGGTTATAATGACCCCATACGCTTCCAGACAAAAGAGAGAGTATAATAGGAAGCAAAAAAGGGGTCTTTTTTAT
>JBAVDL010000206.1:0-2657 GCA_049587175.1 Thermoactinomyces sp. | reverse complement strand
TCCCTGCCAAAACAATCTCCATTTTTTCCTCAGCAGTCCATTTTCTCCGTCCCATAAAAAAGACCCCTTTTTTGCTTCCTATTATACTCTCTCTTTTGTCTGGAAGCGTATGGGGTCATTATAAAAGACGAACAGAGACTGAAAGAAATAGAGTCAGAAGAAAAAGAGAAATTATTAGAGGTATTTGAGAAGTATGGGGTTTACGGAGGGATTATCCAAGGAGCAAGTAAACAGCAATTTGTAGATATTCTCTTAAAAGACAACGATGAACTAAAATCATTTAGAAAAAAAGCCTTTGATAAAATTCTTGAATTACAAAATATGGATATTTTCGATATCATAAATACAATCAAGTTAGTTGAAATGAGAAATTTAACTAGTGATGTACAGAAATCAAATAAACTGATTCAAACAAAGGATCAATTTGTGGAAGAATGGGATAAGTTCGATAGATTATTAGAAGCAGAAAAACAGAAAAAAGAGTAAGTAGGATCGAAAAGGACCCCTATAACAAAGATATGCTAGGGGTCCCATTGTTGTTTGTTTAGTGTGATGTTTATATTTAATTTACTAAACAGACTCTTTCATTTTGTGTTCCTTACGTTGAATTTTGTTAATTAGCTTTTTATTATATTTTTTACGGTCTTTTCCATAATGAACACGTCTATGACAGTTAGGACAAATCGCAGCAACATGTTCCGGGTGATCTAATCCCCCATCAGATAAACGTCTTAAATGGTGAACCTCTAAATAAGGTTTGTTATCACTGGTTTTGAAGGGAGCAGGAGAACCACATGCTTCACACTTCCCATTTGCTCGTAATAGAGCATATTTTTTTACTGCTTGTGCTCTTCTACGGACAATAATTTTTCGTTCAGAATCCGTACATTTTTTTTGTTTAAAGTCATCTAACGCAATTTTCTTTAATTCTTGTAAATTATTTGTTTTTAGGTCATCGTCTTCTATAGATAAAGATTTTTCAGGGTCATTAATTAAACTGGAAATAGCTAAATGAAAAACAATGATATCGCGTTTATTCTCCATAAGATCTATGCCTTGTTCAAAATGATGTCCTATATAAGTTAACTGATTAACAAATTTTACAATTCCTGAACGAACATATTCAAATAAAAAAATATCTTTTCCTTTTTCATTGTGTTCCAAAATGGCTTTGTTTCCTTTTACAAACTGCATAGGGCCTTTTTGGCCTTCACCAGTATAATAAAAGATCCCATCTGCCCAGTGATCTTTATAACCATAATTTTGTCCCGTTTCTCCTGTGAAAATCATAATTAACGGATAATCTTTTGGAGTGGAAATTCCCCCATATCGTTGACCGCCATAAAGATCATGAAGTTTTTTTCTCTGATATTCTTTTCCGACGATAAACAATTTGACCGCCTCCTTAAATGATTTATTCGAAAAATAAAATCATTTTTAGAGTTAAGTCAAATGTTTGTAACAATTTATAAACTATATTCATAGCGATTAACAACATTTAGTTTTTATTTCTTTTGATTTTATATTTACCTTTGTAAAGAGTGGTGGGTTAGTTACATATTAATGGAAACACTGAATAAACTAATTAATTTCTATTTAAATATTTATTTATATGATATAAAGTAACAAAATTTAGGAAGAGAAATTTAATAAAAAAATAATATGACAAAGGCTGGATCATTGTGACAATTTAATTTTACAGAGTAAATGAACCGTATGGCTGTTTTTCCAATTTTTCTGCGCATGGCTTCATGCTTGATGGAAATTGGTGGCCTACGAGTGAACACTATTTTCAGGCACAAAAGTTTTCCGGAACCTCTTATGGAGAACAAATTCGGTTGGCAAAAAAACCGATGGAGGCAGCAATTAAGGGACGTGATTGAAATCTTCCTTTGCGGAAAGATTGGGAAAGGATTAAGGATAATGTAATGAGGAAAGCTGTTCTTCTAAAGTTTAAAAGCCATGAAGATATTCGTGCCATTTTGTTGGCAACTGGCGACCAACTGATTGTCGAAAATACGCCTGTTGATAATTATTGGGGTTGTGGCAAAGACGGAAAAGGGAAAAACCGGCTTGGGCAAATTTTAATGGAGGTTCGGGAAATTCTCCGTGAAGAAGGGAAAGGAGTAGTTGATCAGTAAGTTTAAGCAGAGAACGAATCAGGTATTATTTTTAGAGATGAGTTGACGTTTTAAAAAAAGTCTGTCAGTCTCTGAAATCCAGAAAAATAGAGACTATACAGGCTTTTTAAATTTTATATGGAGCGATTTTATTGTATTTGTTTTTTTGAAGAAATGGTTAACAAAAAAGGGTTTTATCTTTTTTTGTAGAATAAATTTTTATTATTTTCTTTACCTCACTTAAGAGTTATTTATGTGTCTGGAAACCAAGGGAGGGGGCCAACTTGAACAGGTATTTCTATCTGGTATTTGTCGCAGTGGTTATTTCTGGTTTATCCCTTTTTTCGGAAGGAGTTTTTGCCCAGGATGTAACTGCTTTGGACAAAGAAGTAGAAAAGCTTCAGACAGAAGTTCAAAAACTGCAAACCCAAAGCGACGAGTACCAGTTTTTAAAAGAGCAGATCAAGGATTTTAAAGACTCGGCGAAAGAAGAACTGCAAAACTACCGGGCTTTCGTTGAGGGTGAGTGGAATAAAT
>JBAVDL010000205.1:0-1961 GCA_049587175.1 Thermoactinomyces sp. | reverse complement strand
GGTCGCCGGGTTGGAGGTCTTTGGCTTGTACCCAGCCTTTTTCTGCTACCCAGAATGGATGCTCGGCGGTGGTTTCGATAACTTCTTTTCCTACATGGACTTGATAGATGGTATCGACTTGTTTTTGAAAGAGATGAACGACTTCTTTATACTCTTGTTTTCCTGTTTTTTCGTCTTTAGCCAGGACTTTGTCACCGACTTGGATATCTTCGATGTTTTTCTCGCCTTCGGCGGTTTGGATTCTGGTGCCGGCGGTGAAGCAGTTGGTGATGGCATTGTTGATTTTGCTTTTGACGCTTTTCTTGGCAGCAACCTTTCCAACATCTGCCGCCAATTTGGCTCCGGCCAGCAATTCATCTCCAGGCACCGGATCAAGAACGGCTCCGACGAGAACGACGACATCCACGGCAAGCATAGCATAATCGGCAATTTCGACTGCTGTTTCAACTTTGGCTGTAATTAATTAGTGAACCTAGCTAAGCTTGATTATCATGACTAAGATTCTACTCCAAGAAAAAAAGCTAACCCCAATATTATAGGTTAGCCTCATCTTTTTTATAGGCAAAGTATGTTTAACTTTATCTATTCTATTTCTTCATGAATTAGAGCAGAAAATCAATAAAAACGGGACAAAATATTAAATCTCAGATACCAAAATTATAAAGCATGCAGTAAATGCTCATTTAAAGATAGTTGTGGAAAATCTACGAAAGGCAGGCAAATTGTACGTACAAAAAAACAGGATTTTTTAGATAAAGTAGATGCACGAACAGAGACAAATAAAGAAAAATACCGGCAAAGACAGATGATTATAGAGCATCCATCTAGTACAGTGGTGAAACGTGGAATGAATGCAGGTTATTTTCACCAGAGGATTCCCTTCGGTCACCGGTCTTCTCGTACTTGGTCACCCGGTCGCGGTGGTCGTAGGTATATGTTAACGTGCTGTTGACCGGATTGCCGTCCGCATCCACCAGGTGCAACACGTCCTGCATCCGGTTACCATTGTACTCAATCGTATACTCATTGACCAGTGTTCCGTTGGACTTCTGCCCCAGTTGGTGCTTCAACAGACCGTCGAAATAATATGTATAGTCGATTGAAATCAACTGTTGAACAATGGCAGGATGATTACCTTCTGTCCCTAATATACCTTATTTATAATACATGTATATCATAAATTTCCATAATAATATTACCATCTTGTTTAACTACTACATCACATTGTAATGTAAGATCACTCTGTTCGTTGTCAAACCACAAATCAAAATCAATTGCAAATTTTTTTATCTTTTCTTTATTAATAACTTCATAAATATAAACATTTTCAAAAGCACTTTCCGGAGGTAAAGTTAAATTCCCTTTGTAACCCTTTATAATATTATCTATTTCTTCTGGGGTATAGTCCCCTAAATGTCCTGCATGATATAAGTTTAGATAATTTTTATTTACCAAATTTTCTATGAGTTCTCTTAGTTCTTTGACTATTTTTTGCTTGTACATACTTATCCCCCTTATTATTGTATAACGGGACCACAAGATCCCGTTATACTAAAATTAGCGGTTTCCAGGAATTCTAGTTGGAGAAGAATAGTTAAGTCCAAGTTCATTAATGAAGTAGTTATCTGCATATTCAATTAGAAATCTTGCTTCACTTTCAGAAATCCCTGCTCTACGGAGAGCTTTATAGCCTATTCTTCTTTCCGCAGCATAGGTTCCCCCTCCTGCTTGTCTTTGCACTTGAGTAGCCAAGTAATGTTCAGAACCGACTGAGGTAGATGGCCCTCTCAATTGTACCGCTGGTGCAGCACTTCTACTATAACCAGGTAAATCTCTAACAGCTACATTTTGAATAATGTGATGCGCATCTTTTGCTCCTGAACGTGTCAGTTCACTGTATGTGCCATAAGACTTGGCAGCATTAGTTTTAACAATTTTCTTGGCAGCAACCTTTCCAACAT
>JBAVDL010000204.1:0-5929 GCA_049587175.1 Thermoactinomyces sp. | reverse complement strand
GGGCAACAAGATATTTGGACTGTTGAATCCGCTCAATCAACTCTTTCATCAGAGTCTTCCTCCTTTCAACGCTTGATATTCGCTTGCCCGCAAAACATGCTGCGTTTCCTTTCACAAAACCACCCCGGAGCAGACAAGGAATCCATGCTCTTACAGAGACTTCTGCTTCTGCCATTGAGAAATTACCAAGGAAAAGTAATCACTCACCTTTTTTACTATAACACATGCCGGTTTCCCGGCAGAATCGGGGATCCCTTTTTAAAACAGAGGATAAGACATCTAACCAAAGGAAGACCAAGGCAGTTTGTTTCCCTTGGTTTTCCTTGTCCGAATTCAGCATCAGGTGTTATATTCAACAATTTCTGCTTTCGTTACATTCCTTCGGTTATGATCAATGCGATCACCAAAAGAATGATAATGGCAACGGGGATCAGCACAATCGACAAAAACCCTTTCCATGCGCCGATGTTATGTACTTCTCCAATGATTTTGGAATACACGACCAGATAATAAATCGACAAAACGATATCTGCAATAATAAACAAAAAGAACAAGAGCAACAGAAAAATGGAAGAATCGATTCTGGGAGTCAGGGTTGTAAAATTTTCTTCTCCGAAAATCAGGATCATGGGAATGGTGATAATCATCAGCTTTGTTGAATAAGGTACAGTTGCCCAGGCACATGCATGGCGGGTTTCCTTAAAAGAAGCAGTCCCTTTAAACAGGCGTGTGGTGCCGTGGATTACAGCACTGCTCAAAATCCAGGCCATACCTCCGGCAAGGGGGCCTAACAAAACAGATAAAAGCAGAATTCCCGCCAAAGGAACCACATCTCCCAAATACTTGCCCATTGCCTGATCCAAAAAAGCAGTCATCCCATACAAACTAATTAGTATAAACAGGACTTTTGCCGAAGTTTCATCCATTGCCGGCCTGATGTTCTGTTTGGGATGCTTGAAAACCGGCATCCAGTATCTCTTTAAAACAGAAAACATGTCAATCTCCTTTCTTTTTGACCTCCTGATAAAAGCCACAATACAATATTATGTTATAATTCATTTTTTAAAATAAAGAAAACGGATAAATAATAAAACAATCTGTTAAGGTATATTCATAAGTGGATCAGCAAAGAAAAGCGACCTTTTCTTCTATTCACTCATTTCCCGCTTGATATCTTCCATAGAAGTTGAAAAAGACTTTTCTGGCAACCTGCTCCGAAAAGTGCGATCAAAGGTGAAGAGATACTGTTTGGCGGATAAAAAAGTAGTATTTTTCAATCTGAAATACTCCATAACAAACCAACCAGAAAAGCCTCCCCAAGTCGTGCTCAGGGAGGCTTTTCTTACACTTATGCCTCTTTCTTCCCAAAAAAGTGTTTTAATGCATCATACACTTGCCCTTTTTCCCGAATGACAAAGTGAGAAAAGCGCGGAATCTTGATATGCCGATAGGCACTCATTAGGGTGGAATGGCGGTTATACTGGTTGACTTCCCCATAACCGAACATATTGGACCGTTTGAGGATCTCCTTGACCAGGGAGACACAGCGCTCGTTGTCGGAGCTCAGGTTGTCTCCATCGGAGAAATGGAACGGATAAATGTTGTACCGGTCAGGAGGAAAGCGGTTGTCGATGATTTCCAGTGCTTTCCGGTATGCAGAGGAGCAAATGGTTCCGCCGCTCTCCCCTTTGGTAAAGAAGTGTTCTTCGCTCACTTCTTTGGCTTCGGTATGGTGGGCAATGAAAACGATCTCGACATTTTCATATTTTGTGCGAAGGAAACGGGTCATCCAGAAAAAGAAACTGCGGGCAATATATTTTTCAAATATCCCCATCGAGCCGCTGGTATCCATCATGGCAATCACAACAGCATTGGAATGGGGAATAATCACGTCTTCCCATGTTTTGAAGCGCAGATCATCGACGGAGATTTTCATTTTTTTATTGCCTTTCAGTGCATTCCGCTTGATTGCGGAAAGCAGGGTTCGTTTTTTATCGATATTTCCCATCAGGCCTTTTTTGCGAACGTCATTAAAACGGATATCCTCTACAACCATATCCTGGTTTTCTTTATTTTCCATGTGCGGAAGCTCCAGTTCGGAAAACAGAATGCCTTCCAATTCCTCGATTGAAATTTCCGCTTCATAATAATCTGCCCCAGGTTGATCACCTGCTCCTTGTCCTTTGCCCGGACCGGCCTTAGCAGAATCGGAATCTTTCCCCAACACATCTCCCACTTGACTGTCCCCGTTCCCTTGTCCTACATGTTTTCCCTTGTTGTAGTTGTAGCGGAAACGATACTCTTCCATCGAACGGATTGGTATCTTGATAATCTGTTTGCCGTCAGACATAATAATGCTTTCTTCACTGACCAGATCAGGCAGATTTTTCCGAATCGCTTCTTTTACTTTCTCCTGGTGGCGCATTTGGTCCTGGTATCCTTTGCGATGAAGGGACCAGTCTTCTTCAGAGACGATAAACAGGGGGTGTGTCAAGGTTGTCACCTCCCTTAAGCTGAAAATTGCCTTTAAGACTGTTAGCGGCAAGGATCTTCCCTGTACAGGTAATGGAAGAATCCTTGCCACATGGA
The DNA here is from genome assembly GCA_049587175.1 of Thermoactinomyces sp. Taxonomy (GTDB): domain Bacteria; phylum Bacillota; class Bacilli; order Thermoactinomycetales; family Thermoactinomycetaceae; genus Thermoactinomyces. The sequence goes on along the minus strand of JBAVDL010000204.1, from coordinate 3,340 downwards.
TAACGTGTCAGCGGTTCAGCAAACTGCCTACATAACGCAAGAGTTCATTGGCACTGGCGGGAGTATATCCGTAGTCAGAAACCAGGCGGTTAATGACCTCGTTAATCTTTTTCAGTTGGTTTTCATCGGGGGTTTTGGTAGAAGTCGTAATTTTTACAACATCTTTCAGATCGGCAAACAGTTTTTTCTGAATTGCCTCACGCAAGCGCGGGTGAATATTGTAATCAAATTTTTTGCCTTTGCGGGCATATGCCGAAATCCGGATCAGGATTTCTTCCCGGAATGCCTTTTTGGCATTTTCGGAAATACCGATTTGTTCTTCGATGGAGCGCATCAATCTTTCATCAGGCTGCAATTCCTCCCCTGTAATGGGATCGCGTATTTTCTGCCAGTTGCAATAAGCTTCCACATTGTCCAGATAGTTGTCCATCAGTGTTTTGGCAGACTCTTCGTATGAGTAGACAAACGCTTTTTGTACTTCTTTCTTGGCAATTTCATCATATTCTTTTCGGGCAATAGAAATATAGTGGAGATATTTTTCGCGTTGTTCCGGAGTAATGGAAGGATGTTGGTCCAAACCATCCTTGAGGGAGCGGAGAATATCAAGAGCGTTGATAAAGTTGGTTTCCGTCTTGATCAAAGCGCTGGAAATACGATTAATTACATAACGGGGATCGATTCCGGACATTCCTTCATCCAGGTGTTCATTGCGCAGTTCTTCCACATCAATATCCTTCATTCCTTCAATTGCTTCCCCGTCATAAAGACGCATTTTGGTCAGTAAATCAACGCCCTGCTTTTTCGATTCTTTCAGACGGGTAAGAATGGAAAAGATTGCGGCGGCCCGCAAGGAATGCGGTGCAATGTGGATATGAGCCAAATCACTTTGTCCAATCAGCTTTTTATAAATTTTCTCTTCTTCTGTCACACTCAGGTTGTATGGAATCGGCATGACAATAATCCGGGATTGCAGAGCCTCGTTTTTCTTGTTGGCAATAAATGCTTTGTATTCCGCCTCATTGGTATGAGCGACAATAACCTCATCGGCGGAAATCAAGGCAAAACGGCCAGCTTTAAAATTGCCTTCCTGGGTAAGGGACAACAGGTTCCACAGAAATTTTTCGTCACACTTGAGCATTTCCTGAAATTCCATCAATCCGCGGTTGGCCTTGTTCAGTTCTCCGTCAAAACGGTACGCACGCGGATCCGATTCCGAGCCGTATTCGGTAATGGTTGAAAAGTCAATGCTGCCTGTCAAATCGGCAATATCCTGGGATTTGGGATCCGAAGGGCTAAACGTCCCGATCCCGACACGTTCATCCTCAGACAGCAGAATCCGCTTCACAATCACATCTTCAATCTTTCCATCATACTCTTCCTGCAGCCGGAAACGACAAGAAGGGCAGAGATTGCCTTCAATTTTCACACCAAACTCTTTTTCAAACTCGGGCCTCAATTCATTCGGGATCAGATTCAACGGCTGCTCATGCATCGGGCATCCTTTGATCGCATAAAGCGCTCCTTCATCTGTCATGGAATACTCTTCCAATCCCTTTTTCAACAACGTGACAATGGTTGATTTTCCTCCACTGACCGGTCCCATCAATAACAGGACCCGTTTCCGGACATCCAGTCGCCGGGCGGCAGAGTGGAAATACTCTTCCACAAGGCGCTCAATCGCCCGATCTAACCCGAACAGCTCTTTACTGAAGAAAAGATATTTTTTATTTCCCTGGGAATCCGTTTCGATACCACTTCTGGCAATCATATCGTAAACTCGTGAATGAGCAGTTTGAGCCACACGGGGATTCTTTTTCACGATATCCAGGTACTCAGCGAAGGTTCCTTCCCATACTAACTCTTTTTTGCGGTTGCGATACTCCTCAATCCGTTTGAGGATATCCATGGAAAGCCTCCTCTCTTTTGTTACAGGTCACACACCCAAATCATTTTGACTATTCTGATTTCGTACCTGCCTCATCCTATCCCCTGGTGACGAAATAATCTGAAAAAGAAAGAAAATTGAAAGCATGTTTTTCTATCATATATATGCGTCATATATAAAGTTGTTACTTCTATTTTATCAGAATTTAAAGGAAAAAGATAGAAAAACCTCAGAATTTTTCTGAGGTTTTTTGTTGAAACAAATACCTGCCATCATTTAAACAAACGACTTTTTAAACAGTCCCGTTTGCTTCCTGAGCGATTCCAGCAAATCTTGCAAACTTCCTTCCTGGTCAACCGCATAGGCGGGTTGCCCCTGATCAATACGATAATCTGTCATTAAAAATGTTTTCATTCCAACAGTTGATGCAATCATATCTTCCTGCATATCATTTCCAATCATGACGCATTCTTCAGGAGGAACGCCAACCCGCTCGGCCACAGACAAATAATACTTGGGGTTGGGTTTGCAATAATGGCTGTTTTCATAGACGGTAATCCATTCAAACGGCAAATCATCAATGTTTGCCCATCTTAGCCGTTCCAGAATTGCCATCCTGGGGAAAATGGGATTTGTTGCAACTGCAACTTTATACCCGTGCTTAATCGCTGTTTCCACCACTTTTCGGGACAAAGGACTCATTTGTGTATATTTGGATAGATTTGGAAAATCATGTTTGTAAAAATCATCAAAGGCTGGCCAGATCTCTTCCCGCTCTATTCCTGTAAGCCGGACAAATTCCCGTTCAAACACCTGTTCATTGGTCAGGTGGTCTTCCTCATTCCTGATCACAGCCTTCGTTGCCTGCCAAATCGATTTGATCAGTTTCTCCGGATTAATGAGATGGGCTGTTTTGGAGGCAAGTGCATTTAAATATATTTTGGCAAATTTCATTGTATCCATTGGCAACAAGGTCCCATCCAAATCAAACAAGCAAGCTTTAATCATAAAGTCCCTTCTTTCTGTCAGTTCAAAAACCGGGGCTTGTCCATTCAGACAAGACCGGGAAAACCGATTTGTCTCAATCCTTCAAACAAAACGATCGCAGCACAGTTTGACAGGTTTAGCGAACGGGAGACCGGGCGCATGGGAATGCGAATGGTCGTATCCGGGTGTGCCTGCAAAATTTCCGGGGACAAACCTTTTGTTTCCTTGCCAAAAACAAAGAAATCATTATCCCGGTAAGATGGTTCGGTATAATACTTGTCGGCACTTGTTTCGACACAAAAAAAGCGCCCGTCCGGGTACTTTTCCTTTAATTCAAAAAAGGAATCATGATATTCAATATCCAGTTCATGCCAATAATCGAGGCCGGCCCGTTTCAACCGGGTATCATTGATTTCAAAGCCTAACGGGCGGACCAGATGCAGCTTGGTTCCGGTAACGGAACAAGTG
>JBAVDL010000203.1:0-1770 GCA_049587175.1 Thermoactinomyces sp. | reverse complement strand
GGTCGCCGGGTTGGAGGTCTTTGGCTTGTACCCAGCCTTTTTCTGCTACCCAGAATGGATGCTCGGCGGTGGTTTCGATAACTTCTTTTCCTACATGGACTTGATAGATGGTATCGACTTGTTTTTGGAAGAGATGAACAACTTCTTTGTACTCTTGTTTTCCTGTTTTTTCGTCTTTGGCCAGGACTTTGTCGCCGACTTGGATGTCTTCGATGTTTTTCTCGCCTTCGACGGTTTGGATTTTGGTTCCGGCGGTGAAGCAGTCTTTAATGGCTTCAGTTACTATATTTTTAAAATTTTTTCTTCTCAAAATCCAGAGTCAACTTTACCGCAATTATCTCTTCAAATGTTTCATTCCTACTCTAGATAAAAAAACACCTTTGACTGTGAAAACAACCAAAGGCGGGAAAATTACTAAACCAGATAAATTAATGTAAAAAAGTGATATTTGGTATCCTTTCTTTTATTTTAGAATCATCCTTATAATCAATCACGGAAGCTGTTTTTGGTATACATACCCTGGAATAACGGATTCATATCTTTCGTTAAAAAAGCTTATCTACCTTTCTGCAGTAATAGACTTTGTCGACAAGCTGTAACCCCATCTGTGTTAAACGGACGGGATTTATATAACACCTAACAGTCAGCAAATTTGAATTGCTAATAAACCCATTATTTACTATTTGGTATTTCTTCTAACATCGGCTTTCTCACAAACCTTACAAATCTCTTATCAGATGCACCATATTTAATGAAATTTTCACGGGCTTCATTTAAACTTACTTCATTAGCTCCACCATGAAAATTAGGATCTTTAAATTGAACAGGATCATCTTCCCAATAACAAACTGGACAGATATCATAACTGCCGGGTTCTTCTTCAATTCTTGTTAAATAACCACAACATGGACATGCATATGACATTTAATACAACCTCCCTCCCTCTATAAATTAAAGATTTCTCATCCAACCTCTCGTTTTCTCCAAATTTGAAAATGAAGCCCAATAGCAAACATGGATATACATTGAATAAATGTATATAAAAAGAATATAAGCAACTCCTTCTGTTTTTTTACAGATGTGAAAATAAAATTCCGTAGTTATGAACAATGGGTACGATTCAAGAAGGACTTCACCCCATTTTATGAAAACTACTTCCTGAAGCAAAACTTTTTACAAAGCTCCTTAGAACTTTACAAATATAATGGTGATCTTGATTATGCCCTTTTCTTATTTACTATCAAAATATTTTTTTCCTCTTGAAGGTCTAAACATCGTACTAGGAACCCCATTTGAATCTGTAACAGCAAAAGTATTAGTTTCTTCATGATAAAACAAAGTTTTACCATACGAACCTCTTTTAGTTAAAGTACCTGGAGGAGGATTTTTAACAAATTCATGCGTTGCATCTACATATTGCTTTGCATTTTGAATTTCTGGAAATTCTTTTCTATCTACTACATGTTTCTTATAGTGACCATAAGCATTTTTTACTGGATTCCTTGGTACGCCAGGTGTCCAGATAGGTTGTTTCTTTCCACACATATTATGCACCAACAAATGCAAACCGGACACATAATACGTATGGTAATCCTTCACCTCATAGTTATAGACCGTTGTCTGTTTTTCCTGCTTGGCGATCCGGGTCACTTTGACGTGTTGCCCTTGGTCTGTCTCCAGTTGGTCGCCGGGTTGGAGGTCTTTGGCTTGTACCCAGCCTTTTTCTGCTACCCAGAATGGATGCTCGGCGGTGGTTTCGATAACTTCTTT
>JBAVDL010000202.1:0-21513 GCA_049587175.1 Thermoactinomyces sp. | reverse complement strand
TGCTAATACCATCATACACGAGTCACCCCATATTCGTGTAATGGTTTTTTAACATTCCCTTAAATTAATTATTGACAATGCCCTTGATATATAGGAACGTATATCTCAAATATATATATTTATATAAAAATGAATGCAATTGATTCATGTTAATATGATTTTCATACAAATTTGTTAAAATATATCAGAAACTTATCTCCTGGGAGGGAGTCTGTCTATGGATTCAGGAACCCATTTTGTGATGGGAATCGGTCTTTTTGGCTTGTCACAATTGGACCCGGCAGTTACAGCCCATCCGGAATCAATGCAAGCAGTTTTGCTGGCTACCGCGATTGGTTCACAAATACCTGATACCGATACACTTTTCCGTTTAAAAGGTAATTCCGAGTATATCCGGCATCACCGTGGATTCAGCCACTCACTGCCCATGCTGTTGATCTGGCCCACCTTAATCACCTTGTTGCTTTCTTTTTTTTTTCCGCAGGCAAATCTGGTTCACACCTGGTTATGGACGCTTTTGGCAGTTTCAGTCCATGTTTTTATTGATCTGTTTAATGCCTATGGCACCCAGGCCTTGCGACCGTTTTCCAGACGCTGGATTGCCTTTAATATCCTCAGTATATTTGATCCGTTTATATTTCTGATTCACCTTGTCGGCTTTTTTTACTGGTGGCTTCGGCCAGAGCATGCAGGGAAAATTTTTCTGATTATTTATATCATGATTGCAGCGTATATAATACTCCGCACCTGGCAACGAAACAAATTGCTGAAAATCGCCAGAAGAAAATTTGGGGTGACTGGCAGGTATACGGTAACACCGACAGTGCACTGGAATGTATGGAACCTGATTATTGAAACGCCGGAAACAGTAAAAATTGGTGAATTTCGTCAGCAACAGATTTATTGGACTGGAAGCATCTCGACCAGGGATCTGCTTCATCCGGCTGTAAAACAATCAAAAAGAGCTGATTCAATCCGTTCCTTCCTGCAGCTTACCTCATACGGATATCCCAAAGTATATTATCGTCCTTATGGCTATGAAGTCCGCTGGCTGGATGTGCGGTATCATTATAAAAAGCATTTTCCATTCGTAGCAATTGTGTTACTTGACCATGAATATAACATCTTTTACTCTTATGTTGGATGGATCAGCAGGGAACAACTGGAGAAAAAAGTGGAACAATTGCTTTCTTGATTTTTGTCGGCCATAAGGAGAGGTTTTTCGAATGAATGAAACTGTCCAATTGTTAAATACAAAAATTATGGATGCGGGAGTTGCTGTTGTTGAGATAAAAACACTGCTTTCCAAATTTATTGATGACCCGATAAACTACATTGTTTTGCCGCTTGTACAAATCGCACTGATTGTAGTACTGACTATTCTCGCTCTAAGATTTATAGATCGCATTGTAGACAAAATTTTTGACATCAGCCGGATCGACAGCAAAAAGGCCCAAACTCTTCGCAAATTGATCAAATCCATCGCCCGTTACTCGATCTACTTTATTTCGATTCTTACCATTCTGATCAATCTTGGCTTTGATCCGCTGCCGGTTTTGGCAGGAGCCGGAATCCTGGGACTGGCGATCGGGTTTGGAGCCCAAAACCTGGTTCGTGACATTATCAGCGGCTTTTTTATTATTTTTGAAGGACAGCTGGAAGTTGGCGATTTTGTGGAAGTCAACGGCCAAATCCGGGGAACCGTTGAAGAAGTAGGCTTGCGCATTACAAAAATTCGTGAATTTAACCAGCGGCTTCATTATATTGCCAACGGGAATATTAATCAGGTTACAAACTACAACCGGGATCAAATGCGTGCCATTATTGATATAACGGTTCCCTATGAAGTGGATTTGACAGTTGTGAATACTGCATTGGAAGAGGTATGTTCTGAAATTGGCAAAAAATATGCCCCTTATCTAATCGAACAGCCGGAGGTTATGGGAATTACCATGATTGACAGCAATGGCATCAAATTTACACTTACAGCATTAAGCGTACCGGAACAATTTTGGGCTATGGAAAGAGCCATGCGGAAAGAGGCTGTGTTGACGCTTCGCAAGTACGATATTGATATTGCTTATCCGCGCAGTATTGTTTACCAGGCAGAGGACATTCAGGAACCCAGAGCGGAAAAGGAAGGAGTAGAAATCTGAAGCCGGAGAGTATGAGGCTCCCGGCTTCTTTTTATATCAGCGTCCGTTCAATGACCGCAAGCAAGGTGATGACAAGCAATCCTATTCCTATCCATAACGCCGTTGCTTTCAGATCCCGAACCAGAACTCCATGGGGTCCCACTTCCGCCACACGTTTCTGCTTCTGACGAGTTCTTTTTTTTGCCATGGCACCTTCTCCTTTTCTTGATTAAACTATTCCTTTTTATTCTGATTGACCAGGGTATCCCACAAATAAAAAGTAACATAACTGGCGTACGGCGACCAACTTTGCCCAAGCTTGCGAACTGTTTTTTCGTTTGGCCGTTCCTTGAGCGAATAAACCCGTTTAACCGCATTTCTCAGTCCGATATCCTGGGCCGGGAGCAAATCGGGACGTCCCAATCCGAACAACATGACACATTCAACTGTCCACCGGCCAATCCCCCGAATTGGTAACAGGCGTTCCATCACTTCCTCATCCGTACAATCATAAAGCTCTCCCAGATCCAATTCTCCGCTTGCAATCATTCGCGCAATATCAATAATGTATTCCGCTTTACGCCGGCTAAACTGCAAAGCTTGCAACTGCTCGTATTTGAGCCGGGCAATCTGTTCCGGTGCCGGAAAAACGGTCCATCGTTCTCCATCGAACTCTGCCTTATCTCCGGCCAGTTTGATCAACCGGTCTGTCAAAGTCGCTGCAAACGAAACATTGAGTTGCTGGCCGATAATCGTCTTCTGCAAGCATTCATGCAAATCCGGATCCAATACAAGATGCATTCCTTTTCGTTCCATAATAACCGGGGATAAAAACGGATCTTGTCCCATCTGCTGATAAAAAGGACGCAAGTCGATCTCTGTAGAAAACATGCGGGCCACTTGCCGGCGAAGCCTTTCCCTGTTTTCGTTTCCGCTTGCTCCCTTTATCCTGACCTCTAACGCAGAATCTGCCTTATTATGGCTGATCTCTAACAGCAACGGTCCGTTTTGACCACGAATGGTACGCCGGAAAGTCCCGTTTTCATAGCGGTAACTGCTTTTTTCAAAAGTGCGGAGACGTTTGGTTGTATGGAAAAATGAATATGGATAGCATAGCGGAAGTGAGAACTGCATCTGTTTTTCCCCTTTCCATTCTATTTTACCCGATCTGTAAACAAAAAAAAGGCTTTGGCAAACCGGAAGAAAAGCTTCCTCCCACAAAGGAGTTTCAGAACACTTACAAAAAGCCGATCGATCCCTGTTCTGCCTCCAGCAATCTTCTCTATAATTGTTATACAGAAGTATTCCAATTAACATTTCATGAAGGAGGTTGTTGGGTTGGTAAAACTTTTGCCATTTACGGAGCAGGACATTGAAAGGTTAATCAACTGGATCGATTCCCCTGATTTGTTACTGCAATGGGCAGGCCCCGCCTTTACTTATCCCTTGGACAAAGAACGGACAAAGAACAAATAATGAAACATTTGCAATCGGCAAAAGGCAACTTTCCAGAATCACTCATCTTTAAAGCAGCAGACAGAAACCAAAATATTGTCGGCCATATCGAACTGGCAACATTGACTATACGAACCTAAGCGCCTCCCTGGCACGCGTATTTGTTGATCCTGCGTACCGTAGGAAGGGAACCGGGCGGGAATGGTAAAAAGGGCTTTGGAAATTGGCTTTGGAAAACTCCAACTGCATCGCATCGATCTTCGTGTATTTGATTTTAACAAACCTGCAATCAAATGCTATGAATCATGCGGTTTTAAAAAAGAAGACTTGCTGAGAGACGCGCGGAAGCGGGCGAGTAACTATTGGTCACTATACCAAATGAGTATTTTGGAGCATGAGCGGCACATGTAAACCCTAAAGTTTGGAATGGGGAGAATAAAATATGAACATTGATTTCAAAAATACAGCCCACGATTATGAAAGTTACCCGGGCCGACTATCCCGAGGCGCTCTTTTGCCGTCTCAGATCTTGCTAAATTGGCCCCCTCGGGCAAAATATCCTTGAACTCGGAACAGGAACAGGATATCTGGAGCGCCCTCTCGTCAGACAAAAAAGAGTGTAAAATCATGAAATATTTTATCGTTTCCGTATTTATTTTTACTTTATCTGTATCCGGGATCACAGGATATTCATTGAATGAACCACTTGAAAACGATGGCGATCTGACAGCAAATATACCATGCATGAATAAGAAAGGGATAAATTTATGAAAGAAGAACGGACGGTTCTTACATGAGTGAAAGGAATTGAGAGAAATTTATTAATTATTGCAGTTAGAATTCAGTTTGTCGACAAAGTGTAAAAAAGCGATTTTCAGAAGCAGAGTGATTTCGGAATCGTTACAAACCCTTCCAGAGAAACGGGCGAAACTGTTTGAGTGCAAGAGCGAGTTTTGAACCCGCCTGGAAGGGAATACTCAGGCGTCAGGACTGCTTTTTTGCAAGGCGGAGACGGAACGGAATACTTAAAATTATCTTCCTGTAGTTGTTCTTCGCAATCTGAAACCCCATTTTTAAAAATGGGGTTTTGATTAGCTTGAATATGGTCTATTTTACATTACATGGTGCTCCCGACCTTTTGCCGGACTGAAGAATTTTTTTGCTATTGACTGACTTCTGTTTATTCCACCAGTTCCACACGAACATTTCTTTTTATGCCAAACTGCCGGGCTTCCGCAACATCCTCCATAAAAATATCAATACGGTTTCCCTTGATGGCACTGCCTGTATCCTGAGCCACCCGGTAGCCGATCCCTTCAATAAATACGCGGGAACCAAGCGGAATTACTTCCGGGTCAACTGCGATCGTAACCCCCTCTGCAACGGGATTTCCACTGGAAGTAATGCCATATCCGGCATCACCCGGCTGTTTTCCTGTCGACTCAGGGCCTGCAGTATATGCTGTCAGCGTAAATTCCCCCAACAAACGCCCTCTTTGTATGGCTGGTATTGCCGAGGTTAATTGAACGGGACTTCTTTTGATCACAAGTTTTTGTCCCTCATAGATGATATCCGGATCTTCCAGCTTGTTTAACCGGACAATCTCCCTGATAGTGACCCCGTGCTTTTCAGCCAATTCAGAAACGGTATCTCCGGCCTGGACAACAACAGTATAATTCTCATCCTTTTTTTCGCTTGCAGCTTCTGTATGGGAAAAAGAAAATATGCTGCAAATTCCTGCCAAAACCAGAACCTGGCAAAACTTTTGCTTCCATTTCACTTTGTACCACTCCAAACATCCAAATGCTTATCATGGTACCAGTCTGGTCATATTTTTCAGATTTTAAACACATTTGCCTTTATTGGCTAAAAAAATAAAGCCGGGGCATCCCGATCTGCCACGGCCCTCATTCTATCTTGCGAATAACGAAAAAGCGAAAAAACCAGCAAAGCATCTGGTATGGGACAAAGAAAGATATGGCTGAAATCAGCTTGTGGTCGGAAAAATCCCGAAAATCTCCGTCACCAGACGGTTCACTCCACTCCGGCTTGTTCTTGCAACGACGATAGTATTGGGTATGAATAATAATAATGCTCAGCATAAACAACAGGCCAATTTGCGGAGCCGTAATAGGATAGTCATACATGCCGTGTCCCATCAGTGCCATGGTCTGGGATACAAGCATACCAGCCAGTCGTTTTTCCTCCTTGCGATTTGCAACTTTTCGCCAGCGTCTTGCCCGCTGCACGGTAACAACCAACAGGGAAAGAAACAGGAGCAAGCCAACGGTTCCATACTCACTGGCAACCCCCAGCAGAATATTGTGAGCATGAAAAACATAAAACCCCGCTTTATTGACAAAAAGCTGGCCAAAATGCAACGGTTGCACTCCCAGCAACCAATGTTCCCTGAAAATGTCAAATGCCGTTGTCCATACTTCCAATCGAACATCAATCGTGGCTTGCAACGTTTCTTTGCGCGGAATGATTTCCGGAAAGCAGTAAATAAGCAGAAAAATCGCCAATGTAATGGTAACCGTCCGTTTTCGATGACCCGTCATCCATAGTTGGACAATCAATCCAATCAACAAGCCGGCCCATGCTCCCCTTGAACCGGTACACCAGATTGCCGTTACATAAATCGCAAATACAACAAAGGCCAGTCCCTTTTGCCATTTTTTCTGCAGAACCGATGCGGCATAGATGCTCATCAGGGCAAAGCAGATCAACAGGGCTGCTGTTAAATTGGAATTTCCCGAAGTACCGATGCTGCGTACAGACCATTCGGATTGAAAACGGAATTCATTGTAAAATTGTAAAATATAACCGATAAACGAATCATTGATGACATCCCAATCCATCTGCTGAAAGAAGACAATTAAGGCAACAAACAATCCGCCCAGCCAAAAGGCCAGGTAAATTTGCTGAACATCCTGCCATGTCCATTGGACAAAATGGCGAATCCAGACAGACAGCAAGAAATAAAGCCCGAACATGCCGATCGTAATAATCGCCACAGGTATTCCGTAATACCAGGAAGGATTGATGAGCCAACTGATGGCTGATATGATCATAAAACCCATAAATACTTTTTCAGGCCATTCAAATACTTTTTTCGGTTGCTTTTTCCAGTGCCACAAAACAACTGACGCCACACACAAAAGAGCGACAGGTGGCAACAACGGTGTTAAAATGATTGACAAAAATAAGAACTGTGTCAACCGCTTATTTACGTTTATCACCTTCAAGAGTACAGACTCCTTTTGTCAAGTTTCCGTAAATTTCCGAAATGAATCGACTCGAAATAACTGCTTTTTCTTTGTTCCCCTTTCCCACCGGTTTGACCCTTTCAAACGATGAAAACTTTCTTTATTGTAAACAAAAAAACCTGCATTATTCTCATTCCCATTGCAACAATCAGTCGGTATTTACTTCGATTTGTCTATCTTGTGATTCCTCTTTATTTCACAAGAAAAAATGATACAAACTGTTAAATTCAGCAACTCTCTGCCATAATGACTAATATAACCAAACCATGTAGCTGGGTCAAATGGTAAAAAATCGACGAAAACAGGCAGGCTGCCATTGATCAGAAAAATGGTTTTCATTCATGATTGATCATTATTCCCATCAATGGAAATCAAGCCGACTTGCTTGATCTGGTACAAATACATAACACTGGTCTGAAATGATTTTTTTAAAAAAGGCATGATTACACGGAAACTGATTTTGGATATGAGGCAGCAACCATTATTGTAGAATTGAATCCGGAAATCCCCATGGAAAAAACTGTTTTGCCAGAAGCAACACATGCAGAAAGTCTACTCTGTTACGATCGCCGTCACGGTTACCCTGACAGCAGCCAGATGGTTTGGCAGGCGATATGGTTTTTATTCGTAACAGAAGACCGGGTTTCCAAATCTTTAACCGATTTGGGAAAGCCAATTTTATTAATTACAAAATAAATTTTATAATTATCCATTTCCTGAAATTTTTTTCTATTTAAAAACAGGTTTTCTTAAAAGAAAACCTGTTTTATTTATAATTATTTTATACAAACCGCCTGGCGGGAAGGCCATTCTGTTTTTTTCTTGTTGACCAGAGTAACTCCGTCACTTGTCAGGCGAATATAGGGAAGATGGGTGGATGACAAAAAGCAGAATGTAAAAAGCGGATCCAAAAAAGAAAAGCCAAATTTCTCCAGCTCCTGCACCAATAGCTCCAATCGGGGGATTAAATCATCAATTGATTCATCCGTCATCAGACCCAATATAGGCAGATCCAGATGATATTTTTCTTTGCCTTCCTGAATCCACACAATACCTCCCTGTTTCCGTATCACCCGATTTGCAGCTTTTGCCATTGACTGCAGGTCTCTTCCAAGTACCAGTATATCCCGTGAACCGGTAAAAGTTGTTGCCAAACCGTCAATCCCCCTGGCAAATCCTCTGATCAACCCGGGAGTTATCCATTTTCCGTATCGGTCAATCAAAAAGACAAACAATCGTTCATCATTTTCAGGCAAGTATATTTTTCCATCTCTTGCTTCAACTTTTTCTTTTGCCCTCTTGGTAATAACCGAGTCAACCATTTGAATCACCGGAAACCGCTGCTTCCCCTGATCTAAAATGACCAGGTCTTCCGGTTTTACCGCAAAAGAAGAAATATCCCAGTTCAACCCGGCAAACACACGCTCTCGAGACAGCTTTTTCTCCGGAAGATAGATCCCGTTTTCAGCAATCACTTCCCCATTGGCAATTACTCTTATTGGAGTCGGGTCTTCCAGTGATGAAAGAAAATTGATATCGGCTATTCTTCCTGGTGCAATCGCCCCCAAATGTTCGTCGATCCGATAATACACGGCCGGGTTGATGGTAACCATCTGATATGCATATACAGGAGGGCACCCGTGCTGAATTGCCAGACGGATCAAATAATCCGTAAAGCCGTCTTTAAAATACGAGGGAGTTGCTCCATCAGTCGTCATCATCAGCCGATGCCATGGAACATTTTTTTGCTGAACCAGCTCTTTGATCAACAGGGGGAGATCGGGGCGAATCGAACTATGCCTCAGGGTAACCATATAACCAAGTTTTAACCTTTCCCGGACATCAGAAAATGTGATGCTCTCATGATCCCCCGTCAGACCCGCAGCAGCAAGTCTGGACAAGGTTCGGCAAGAGGCTCCCGGAATATGTCCTTCCACCCTCTTGCCCCTGTTGCGTGCAGCTGTAATCCAGGCTGCCATCTTGCTGTCTCCGTCAAGCAAGGGCTGCCAGTCCGTCAGTTCACCCGTCTGAACCACCTGATCATAATCAATCATTTCCTCAACCCGTTCAAGGTCAAAAAGCCGTGCTCTTTCTCCTGGCAAGGTTGCCTGGGCATCCAGCCGAGCCCACCAGAAAATCTTGACCGGGGATTCCCTTAATTGTTCCATCATATGTATAGCCTGTGACAATTCTTTTTGCACAAAAAAGGCAACATTGTCACACAGCAGGGTTGTAGTTCCAAGCGAACCAGCCTTTTCTGCCAGCGTTAACGGGTGATAAACCTGTGATGGGTGTGCATGCGGCTCAATATAACCGGGCACGAGAATGTGACCGGCTGCATCCAGGGTTTTTATTTCTTCATCCAGCTTCAGACCGCTTTTTTCGATCGGGCCGACATAAGCCACTCTTTTTCCGGCCAGGGCAATATCCGCTTTCTCCAATTCACCCGTAAATACATTCAACACGGTTCCGCCCAATATTAACATGCTGGGCTCTTTTCTTCCCATTGCTACATCAATAACTAAATTTTGTTCCTCTTTAGAGGTTTTGATGTACAATTGCTCTCTTCCCTTCAAGGTTTCTGTTTGCCAATTGAACAACATTTTTCCTGTTGGTTGATTGCATAGATCAAGGCGTGAACTGCAAAAATAATATCAACGTGCTGAAAGGAGGGGTTCATTTGCAAAAAAATGTGGGCACGGTTGATGCATTGTTACGAATAACTTTTGGATTGGCGGGTTTGGCTTATTGTGCCGCCCAATCCCGTGATCGCTTTCCCTTGTGCATGGCAATTATTTCCGCCATGAAAGTGGCTGAAGGAATTACCCGCTTCTGTCCGGTACTTGCTGTTTTTGGAGTGAAATCAAACGTTTATTCAAATAAATAAAAATTGCACCTAATTAAAATTATACATTATTGAAATAAATTATTGAATGGAGGTTTTTTATTGTTTTAAAATCTATTTCATAAAATTAATTAAACCTCCCCTGGTTAAATGGAAAGGGGAGGTTTAACAAAAAAATAGTAACTGAGCCTAACATGAAATTATAAAATCACAAAAGACAAATCTCTTGAATAAATTCTGACTGTTTTGTATAATAGTTTTCAAGAAAATATGCTTAACCCCCATTTTTAAGTTTTGCTTAACTTGACAGGTGGAAGAAAAAAAGTAACGTAAACCCCACGAAAGAAAGCGCTTTCCGAATGACAGGATCTGTCGCTTCACTCGTCACAAAAAGTCTTTATAAATGTAAATCAGATAGCATTCCATCACTTTTTTTGTACCATGATCCAATGATTTCAGTTAAATAACGGCTTGATTAAATTTCACGAATGACGTAGAATCATGCTAAGATATGCTCGTTTATTCTTCACCATTTTTTGTAAACCTTCTACAAATAATAGTAACATTCGACAAAAATCGAGTATTTCTTAACAAATTGATGAACAAAACCGCAAATTTCGTCATTCTGGTCGATACAAGAAGGATTCCTTGTCACCTAATGTCGAAAAAAAGATAAAGCTCATTTTTCAATTTGTGGTGGCATGAGTTGAAAAACGTGGTACAATAAGGTTACAGCGATACGAACAAATGATCGGTTTTTTGAAAATTAAAACCGTTTAGGAGAGTGAGCTATATGTCTCTTAGCGAAATGGAAAAAGAAACTGTGATCCAATTTGATGAATCGACCAATTTAGCCACCGTATATACTGCCAGCTGGACGGTTGCCCGCTCTTTGAAAAAAGCAGGCTATCAACCCGTCAAAAAAAGTCAGGGCGGTTGGTGGTTCAAGATTCCCGTTAACGGGATCAGCATTCAGGGAGAAAAAGAAACGACCCAAATTGGATAACAATATGGCTTATAAACGACAACTGTTTCCGGTAAAATGGTTGTGAAGTGTAACGAGCCTTACAAAACATGGCTCGTTTTTTATTGATTCATAAAGAAACTGCCGGTGTTTTACCAGCAGTTTTCCCTACCTATCTTATTGCCTTGTCCGCAATATCCTTTCGGTAATGAACCTTTTCAAAACTGATCGTTTTTGTCCTTTGATAAGCTTTCATCCTGGCTTCGGCTATATCTTTTCCCCACGCAGTTACCCCCAGAACACGTCCCCCCGCTGTTATCCAATTTCCCTGTTTCTGAACAGTTCCTGCATGAAATACCATTGTGTCATCATCCTTGACCGAAAGCCCTTCGATGGGAAATCCTTTTTCATACGATCCGGGATAACCGCCGGAAGCCAATATGACACATACAGTTGCCTGATCGCTCCACAAAATCTCCTGTTCCGAAAGTTCTCCGCCAATAACCGCTTCCATGATTTCAACCAGGTCTGTTTTCAGCCGGGGAATAATTACCTGCGCCTCCGGATCTCCAAACCGGGCATTAAACTCAATCACTTTGGGACCAGATTCAGTGATCATAAGCCCTGCATACAGCACTCCCTTATAGTCAATTCCTTCTTCCTGAAACGCTTTTGCTACCGGAAACAGGATTGTCTGAACCGCTTCATCGATCACTTCTTTTGGTATCTGGGGAACAGGAGAATAAGCTCCCATCCCTCCCGTATTTGGCCCTTTATCTCCATCAAAGACCGGTTTGTGATCTTGGGCAACAACCATCGGTTTTACAGTTTTACCATCCATAAACGCCATCAGGGTAACTTCCTGTCCGGACAGGAATTCCTCAATTACCACTTCATTCCCTGCTTCTCCAAACACCTTGTTTTCCATGGCTTCGGCAACCGCTTTTTCCGCTTCCTCGACCGTACGGGCAACAACAACACCTTTTCCGGCTGCCAGCCCATCCGCCTTAACCACAATCGGTGCCCCTTTTTGGCGAATATATGCTTTGGCTGCGGCAGAATCGGCAAAAGCACGAAAATCGGCTGTTGGAATCTGGTACTTTTTCATCAATTCCTTGGCAAACCGCTTGCTTCCCTCAATTTTTGCCGCTGACCGGTTGGGTCCGAAAACAGAAAGCCCCGCTTCGGTAAAACGGTCAACAATTCCAAGCAGCAAAGGAGCTTCCGGCCCTACGACCGTCAGATCAATCCGGTTTTCCCGGGCAAAATGCAACAATCCGTCTATATTCGTTGCGGCAATCTCCACACATTCAGCCAGCTCTCCAATTCCGCCATTTCCAGGTGCACAATAGATTTTTTTCACTTTTGGGCTTTGCGAGAGTTTCCAGACAATTGCGTGTTCCCGCCCGCCACTTCCAACTACCAGTATTTTCATCAGTTTTGCCGACAGGAGTTCCCATCTCTCCAGATGGGGAAAATCAGAGCTTTGTCCGGCTATTCCCTGTCCGCAACCGGACGGGAAAAATTTTATGGAAAATAACCGGAATACGCCCTTTTCTCCTGTCATTCCACTCCTTTCCCAAATAAACGTACGTTCCGAATAAAAACAGCAAAGAAAACCTCCAAATACCTCTTGTACGAAAGGCTCCTCCAGTCAGTTAAAGTTGATACAGGCAATGCTCAGCCAGGCAACAAATACAGAATTCTGCATGTTCCGGATATTGGGTTCCTTGTGTGCAGAAACTGCCGGCATGACTGATGTACCATCAACTTAAGGCCAGAGATTCCTGTACCCTGTTGACCGGACAGTACATGTCTTCTCCTGAATCAGAACAGGTAAAGGCAGTTGACAGCTTGTCCTTCGCTTCCGCCTTTTCCATCGGCGGAAGATCATGGAGGAAGCGGCATCCGCCATGACTTTCAGCTGCTTCCTGCTTCTTGCTGTCAACTTTTCCTGACATTATGAAAACATCAGGCTTAATGTAAACAAGCCGATTGTTACGAGAATACAAATGAATGACCATTCTTCACGACAGAAAAAGCGTTTTTTATTATGGAAAGCCCTGTTTGTGGTAAATACCCCGCCAACTATCAAGGCGGCTATAAAAAAAACTGCGCTGGCCGTCTGCAGTTGCCTTTGAAATACGGAGACGTCCATGCCATAGGATATATAGGAAAGAAATGCAGTCAGTGCAAAGGCTGTTCCAATCCACATGGCGGACCATAACAAGAGACGCATTCGTCATTCTCCTCCTTCACGCACATACCATTCAGTTACATAGAATTATTGTTAGTATACGCATGAAAAAGGGATGCTGATACATGGACAGTCATGACCCGCCCGATGATCCGATTAATGTTTGAAATGGCGAACTCCCGTGAAAATCATGGCAATTCCGTGCCTGTTTGCCTCCTCAATTGATTCCTTGTCCCGAATTGATCCGCCTGGCTGAATAATTGCTGTAATCCCGGCAGCTGCAGCGGTTTCCACGGTATCTTTCATGGGGAAAAACGCGTCTGAAGCCAGGACGGAACCTTTCGCCCTTTCACCAGCCTGTTCAATGGCGATTCTGGCTGATCCGACACGGTTCATTTGCCCAGCGCCAACACCCGCGGTACGGAAGTCCCTGGCAAGAACAATCGCGTTTGACTTGACATGTTTAACCACCTTCCAGGCAAACAGCAACTGCTCCCATTCTTCCTCAGTCGGCGCCCGATTCGTAACTACCTGGCAATCTTCTTTATTGACAGTTCGTTTGTCTTCTTCCTGAACTAGCAATCCTCCGCCTACCGATTGCAGTTTCAATGTGTTCTGTTCCGGGCTGGCACCATCCAGTGTTAACAGACGCAGGTTTTTTTTGCTTTTTAAAATATCCAGTGCCTCGTCTGTAAAAGAAGGAGCAATAATAATTTCCAGGAAAATTTTTTTCATTTCAGCTGCCGTTTGGGCGTCAACCTGCCGATTGACAGCAATAATTCCTCCGAAAATGGATACGGGATCTGCTTCATAGGCTTTCTGATAAGCTTCATACAGGTTTGAACCGATCCCGACTCCACACGGGTTCATATGCTTTACGGCTACCACTGCCGGTTCCTCAAATTCCCGCACCAATTCCAACGCTGCGTTGGCATCATTAATATTGTTGTAGGACAATTCTTTCCCGTTCTTCTGTTCAGCTGTCGCCAAAGTCCCTTCTTCACCAATGGCATTTTTGTAAAATGCAGCTTGCTGATGGGGATTTTCTCCATAACGAAGAACTTTTTCCTTCGTATACGGAATCGTGAGCTGATCGGGAAATCGGTTATCAACAAGACGGTTAAAGAAACCTGCAATCAAAGAATCATAATATGCGGTATGGGCAAATACTTTTGCCGCCAGAAGCCGGCGTGTCTTTATGCTTGTCTCCCCATACTGTTCAAGTTCTTCAATCACGCGTCTGTAATCAGCCGGATCTACCAGCACCGTTACATCGCGGTGGTTTTTGGCTGCCGACCGAAGCATGGAAGGACCGCCAATATCGATATTTTCAATTGCTTCTTCGATTGTGACATCCGGCTTTTTAATAGTTTGCTGAAACGGATACAGATTGACCACAACAAAGTCAATCGGACTGATCCCGTTTTCTTCAAGTTGTTGCTGATGGGATGCCCGGTCACGGATTGCCAGAAGTCCTCCATGTATCTTGGGATGCAATGTTTTGACCCGGCCATCCAGAATCTCCGGAAATCCCGTAACCTGACTGATATTTGTCACCGGTAAATTGGCATCTTGCAAAGTACGGGAGGTTCCGCCGGTTGAAATAATTTCAATTCCCAGTGATACAAACTTGCGGGCCAGTTCCACAATTCCTGTTTTGTCCGAAACACTGATCAATGCACGTTTCTTCAGTGTCAATTTTTCTCCTCCTCCTCAGGTTTGATATGAACCTGGCGCGGGCCAATTTCTCCTGCAATCCATTTCTGTACTGTTTCCGGATACAGACGATGCTCCGCCTGATGAATTTTTTGCTCGAATGATTCCAGGGTATCATCCCTTTCAATTTCCACAGGCACCTGGGCCAGGATCGGACCGGTATCCATCCCTTCATCAACCAAATGCACGGTTACTCCCGATACACACACCGGGTGCCGAAAAGCTTTTTCAATGGCATTTTTTCCGGGAAAGGCCGGCAACAGGGAAGGATGAATATTGATAATCTGATCAGGATAAGCTTCGAGCAATGTTGAACCAATCAGACGCATATACCCCGCCAGCACAATCTTTTTTACTTGATAGGCTTTCAGATGATCCAGTATCCATGTTTCATAAGCCTTTTTATCCGCAAATTGTTTTGGGCTCCGACAGAGAATGGGCACTTGTAACCGTTCAGCCCGTTTCAGGACTCCGGCTCCAGGACAGTCACACACCAGCAGGCAGATCGGATCAGCCCACCGGTTTTTTCGGGAATGGTTGACCAAAGCTTCAAAGTTACTTCCGGATCCGGAGGCAAAAACCGCAATTCCCATCACCGGTTGCCTCCTGCCCATACCACTTTCCGGGGGCCATTTGCCAGACAGCCGATTTTAAAAGCCGTTTCTCCCAATTCCCGGGAAGCCTGAATAACCGCCTCTGCCTCATCTTTTGGTACAATCAGCACCATTCCGATGCCCATGTTAAAGGTTCGAAACATATCTTCCAAATCAATTGCTCCTTCTCTTTGAATCATGGAAAAAATGGGGGGAACCTCCCAACTGGAGCGGTCGATCACGGCACACAACCTTTCCGGCAGGATCCGCGGAACATTTTCAACCAATCCGCCTCCAGTAATGTGGGCTGCCCCTTTGATCGCAAATTTCCGAAGCAGGGACAATACTGTTTTCACATAAATGCGGGTAGGTGTCAGCAATAAATCACCCAAAGACTGTTCTAATTCCGGTATTTCCTCATCAAGGGAATGTTTCCGGTCATGAAGCAGAACTTTGCGCACCAGGCTGAATCCATTGCTGTGCAAGCCGCTGGATGCCAGGCCAATCAGGACATCGCCGGAAAGCATGTTGTCTGTTTTCGGTAGCAAATTTTTCTTTTCCGCCACTCCGACTGAAAAACCGGCAATATCGTATTCCCCGACGGCATACATGCCGGGCATCTCTGCTGTCTCTCCGCCAATCAGGGCACAACCGGCCTCCTGGCATCCGTCAGCAATTCCTTTTACCACCTCTTCTGCCTGTTCAGGAACAAGCTTTCCTGTAGCCAGGTAGTCAAGGAAAAACAATGGTTCGGCTCCCTGTACGACAATGTCATTGACACACATAGACACACAATCAATTCCGATTGTGTCATGCCTGTCCATCATAAAGGCGATTTTCAGCTTGGTACCAACCCCGTCGGTCGCTGATACCAGCACAGGCTCCCGACAGGGTTTCAGGGCAAAACATCCTCCAAAGCCGCCGAGACCTCCCAACACTTCCGGGCGATATGTCCGATTGACATGCTTTTTGATCCGTTCAACCATTTTATTGCCTGCATCAATATCAACACCGGCCGCTTTATAAGCCTGACTCATGGTCTTCCCTCCAATGCCATTTCCTCTTCAACCGCCGTTGGATATTTTCCGTTAAAGCAAGCCAGGCAAAATCCCCCGTTTTTGTCTGGCGACAACTGGCCGATTGCATCCAGCATCCCTTTTTCGCTGATAAAAGCAAGGGAGTCTGCGCCAATTTCCCTGCAAATCTCTGCAATGTTTTGATTGGCTGCAATCAATTGCTGGCAATCCGGGGTGTCAATTCCGTAAAAACAGGGATATTTTACCGGAGGGGAACTGATCCGGACATGTACTTCGGTGGCGCCTGCCTCCCTCAGCATGCGCACAATGCGCCGGCTGGTTGTGCCGCGGACAATCGAATCATCCACCATCACTACTTTTTTGCCGGACACCACCCCTTGCACCGCACTCAGTTTCATCCGAACCCCCTGCTCCCTCAACGCCTGGTTCGGCTGGATAAAAGTCCTGCCGACATACCGGTTTTTAATCAGCCCCAACTCATACGGAATACCTGTTGCTTCGGCAAATCCAATGGCTACCGATGTACTGGAATCGGGAACACCTGTCACCACATCCGCATCAACGGGTGCTTCGCGGGCAAGAATCCTGCCCATCCGTTTTCGTGCTGCATGAATGTTGATTCCGCCGATTGTGCTGTCCGGACGCGCAAAATATACGTATTCAAAGGCACAAATCTGTCGCTCCTTTGGTTCCGAGAACCGGGTTGATCGCATACCGTTCTGGTCAAATATGATCATTTCTCCCGGACAGATCTCCCTGACAAATTGCGCTCTGATTACATCAAAGGCGCATGTTTCGGAAGAAAAAACATAGGCATCGCCTATTTTCCCCATTGAAAACGGCCGGAGTCCATGAGGGTCTTCCGCAATGATCAGTTTGTTGTTGGTCATGATTACGAGCGCATAAGCGCCCACCACTTGCTGCAATGCTTCCTTGACTGCTTCCTCCAGTGATGGAGCTTTGGAGCGTGCAATCAAATGGGCAATCACTTCTGTATCCGTTGTCGTCTGAAAAATGGAACCATCCCGTTCCAACTCAGCACGCAGCCGTTTGGCATTGACCAGATTCCCGTTGGTGGCAATGGCCAATTCTCCTTTGGCAAAATTGAAAACAAGCGGCTGCGTATTGATTAATCCTGTTTCTCCCGATGTGGAATAACGAACATGGCCGATGGCTGTATTTCCTTCCAGTTTTTTCAGGTTTTGTGACCGAAACACCTCTGTTACCAGACCTGTTCCCCGCTCAACAAAAAAACGTTGTCCATTGGTCGAAACAATGCCTGCACTCTCCTGCCCACGGTGCTGAAGTGCATGAAGCCCGTAATAGCTGTAGGTGGATGCATCAGGATGTCCGATGATGGCAAACACACCGCATTCCTCGTTTAACTCATCGAAACTGAAGATGGACTCATCGCGCATGGAATGGCATCCTCCCATCGTTTGCTGAGTAAGGAAATTTCCTGTTCAATGACACATTGATGATTCACATTCACAATCAAGCGCCGCTCCTCCGTCACTTTCCCAATCTGTCTGCAGGGAACACCATGTTTTTCCGCGAGTTTTACCACTTTGTCCACGTTATCTTTCGCTGTGGTTAACAGAATCCGGGACTGGCTTTCACTGAACAAATGGACAGCAGGCGCCAATTTCGTTTCAAGATCAATTTCCGCCCCCATGTTTCCCGAAATACATGCTTCTGCAAGGGCAAGTGCCAGGCCGCCTTCAGACACATCATGCGCAGAAGTAACCCAACCGGAACGAATGGCTGCAAGTACTGTTTTTTGGGTCTTCTGCTCCTTTTCCAGGTCGCACACGGGTGGACGTCCGCTGATGAAACCGGTAACCAGAACCTGTAATTCACTTCCGCCCAGTTCAGCATAAGTTTCCCCAAGCAACAGTATAATATCCCCGGCATTTTTAAAGGCCTGTGTGGTGATGTGCTCCCGTTTTTTTACCAGCCCTACCATTCCTACCACAGGGGTCGGGTAAATCGGATTTCCTTTTGTTTCGTTATACAAACTGACATTTCCGCCAACAACCGGTGTTTGCAAAGCCCGGCAAGCTTCAGCCATTCCGTCAATCGCTTTTGACAGTTGCCAGTATACTTCCGGTTTTTCGGGACTGCCAAAGTTCAGGCAATCTGTAACTCCCAACGGTTCGGCTCCGGAACACACAATATTGCGGGCTGATTCAGCCACAGCAATTCTTCCGCCCTGTTCGGGATCAAGATAGACATAGCGCCCGTTTCCGTCTACAGACATGGACAATGCTTTATCCGTTCCCCGAAGAACGACAACAGCTGCATCTGATCCCGGACAAACGGCTGTACTGGCACGAACCATATGATCATACTGGCGATATACCCACTTTTTGCTGCCCATGTTGACAGAAGACACCAGATCAACGATAACCTGGTTCGGATCAATATCTGCCAGTGCTTCCTCCGCATTTTCCTCCCGGTTCCGTTCATAATAGACAGGCACCTTGGCTTCCCGGGTATATACCGGAGCATCGTCAACCAATGTCTGGACAGGAATGTCTGCAACCAGTCGACCCTGATGGAAAAGCCGATAGCGGTTGCCTTCAGTTACCCGGCCAATCACGGCAGATTGAAGTCCCCATTTGTCGCAAATAGACATAATTTCCTGCTCCCGGCCTTTTTCCACCACCAACAGCATCCGTTCCTGTGATTCAGACAGCATGATCTCGTAAGGAGTCATTCCTTCCTCGCGTTGCGGAACAAGGTCAAGATCAAGCTCCAGACCATGTCTTCCTTTTGCCGCCATTTCCGTACTTGAACTGGTAAGTCCGGCTGCACCCATATCCTGGATCCCGATCAGCATCTTCTTTTCAACCATTTCCAGGCATGCTTCCAGAAGCAGTTTTTCCATAAACGGATCGCCCACTTGTACGGACGGCCGCTTTTCTTCCGAAGATTCATTCAGTTCTTCGCTGGCAAAGGTGGCGCCATGAATTCCGTCACGGCCGGTACTTGCCCCAACATAAACAACCGGATTGCCTGCTCCAACTGCCACTCCTTTTTGCAGCTCTTCATGGTTTAATACACCGACACACATGGCATTGACCAGGGGATTGCCATCGTAATGTTCATCAAATACAACTTCTCCCCCTACCGTGGGAATACCGATACAGTTCCCGTAATGTGCAATGCCTGCAACAACCTGTTCAAACAAATACTGTACTCTTGGTGTACGGATGTTGCCAAACCGGAGCGAGTTCAAAAGAGCGACAGGTCTTGCTCCCATCGAGAATACATCACGGATGATTCCCCCTACACCGGTTGCAGCTCCCTGAAACGGCTCGATAGCAGAAGGATGATTATGACTCTCAATTTTGAACACAACAGCCTGTCCATCATCAATATCGATGACACCTGCCCCTTCACCAGGACCCTGCAGAACGCGGCGCCCCTCTGTCGGAAACTTTTTCAGCAAAGGTTTGGAATTCTTGTAACTGCAGTGCTCTGACCACATAACACTGTAAATACCTGTTTCCGTCCAGTTTGGCAAACGGCCCAGATGTCCAATCACCCGTTCAAATTCTTCATCGGTTAGACCCATATCCCTGTACAATTTCTGTTCCCGAATCTCTTCCGGCGATGGTTCATTACCAACCTTTTTCACCACTTCTTCCTTATGCCGCACCGCCGTTCCTCCTCCCGTATTCCAGCATGGATTCAAACAAGCGCCTGCCATCTTCCGTCCCCATCCACTCATGAATTGCCCGTTCCGGATGGGGCATCATCCCCAGTACATTTCCTTCCCTGTTGCAAATGCCGGCAATCCGGTCAACCGAACCGTTGGGATTTTCATCTGCATAGCGAAACACAATTTGTCCATGTGCTTTCAATTCGGCGAGTGTCTCCTGTTCACAATAATAATTGCCTTCCTGATGAGCAATCGGAATCCGGATTCTTTCTCCGGCCTCATAGTTCCGGGTAAAAGGTGTATCTGCATTTTCCACACACAGCGTCTGGATTTCACAGCGGAATTTCAGATTCCGGTTTTTCAGCATCGCTCCCGGCAACAAACCGCATTCAAGCAAAATCTGAAACCCGTTGCAAATACCGATTACCAACTTCCCGCTGGCAGCCGCTTCCTTGACTCCCTGCATTACTGGAGAAAACCGGGCAAGAGCACCTGAGCGCAAATAGTCACCGTAGGAAAAGCCGCCTGGCAAAATCACGGCATCATAACGGGACAGATCAGACTCGTGATGCCAGACAGGGGTTACGGGTTCCCCCAATACGTCTTCAACCGCATGGACGCAATCCATATCGCAGTTGGAACCTGGGAATACCGGCACTGCAAATCTCACTTAAGCCACCTCTTCCAGTTTAAAAGTGTAATCTTCCATTACCGGATTGGCCAAAATCTTTTCACAAATTTCCCGTACTCTTTTTTCTGCCTCGCTCCGGTTTTCACATGAAATCAGGACTTCCATCTGTTTTCCGATGCGAACATCTCTTACCTCCTGATAACCAAGAGAGTGAAGGGAATTTTTTACAGCTGCTCCTTGCGGATCAAGCACGCTTTCTCTCAAGGTCACGAATATTAAGGCTTTAAACATTTTTCTCCCCCTCCAAACGATTCCAAATTTCCTGATAGGACTCAATTACCTGACCGAGATCGCGGCGAAAACGGTCTTTATCCAATCGTCTGTTCGTTCCTTTGTCCCAAAACCGGCAGGTATCTGGCGAAATTTCGTCAGCAAGCAGGACTTCACCCTTTTCATCGATTCCGAATTCCAATTTGAAATCAACCAGGATAATATTTCGCTCTTCCAGCCATTGTGACAAAAACCGGTTTACTTTCAGTGCGGTTTCTTTCATTATTTCCAATTGCTCCGGTGTTGCCGCATCCAGTAAAAAAACATGGTCTTCAGTGATCAACGGATCGCCCAGTTCATCATTTTTATAATAAAACTCAACGACAGGCCTTTTCAGAATGACTCCTTCTTCAAGACCCAGCCGTTTTGCCAATGACCCGGCCGTACGATTGCGTACAACCACTTCAAGTGGAATAATGCTCACCTTTCTGACCAACTGTTCCGAAGCAGAAACTTCTTTAACAAAATGATTGGGAATTCCCTGTTCCGTCAACAGGCGAAAGAACAAGGAGCTGATGCGGTTATTAAGTTCCCCTTTTCCTGCAAGTTCAGCTTTTTTCTTCCCATTGAAGGCAGTAGCTGAATCCTTGTACCGCACAAGTACCACGGAAGGATCGTCTGTGGCATAAATCTGTTTGGCCTTTCCTTCATAGAGCATGGTTGAGGGATTCATC
>JBAVDL010000201.1:0-6084 GCA_049587175.1 Thermoactinomyces sp. | reverse complement strand
GAACACTGATGTACACATTTGTGAGCGGGCCATTGATCCAGTTTTTTATTTCAAAAATCCGCCGGCTGCTTGAAAAAACAGGGCATCGCCAGCTTTAAAAAACAGGCAGACAAGCGCAAACTGTGCTTTGCAACTTCTCTGCCGGCGAAACTCCAGTATATTAATTTTCATACATAAGCTGTACAATCCCATCGCAACGATTTCAGCCGCTCCCAATCGGTTGAGCGGCCGGGAAACATGTATCAATGGCTCAGTTGTTGGGCAAATCGGACAGAAAGGGCGTCAAAGGTCCGTAAGAGGTGATATACACCTTCTCCCGCGCCCGGGTCATTGCCACATACAGAAGGGAGCGCTGTTCATTCAAATATGCTTCCAGTTCATCCGGTTCGTTTTGCTTTGACTTCAATACACCGCTGTTGGGCAAATTG
Organism: Thermoactinomyces sp.; assembly: GCA_049587175.1. GTDB lineage: Bacteria > Bacillota > Bacilli > Thermoactinomycetales > Thermoactinomycetaceae > Thermoactinomyces. The sequence continues at coordinate 5,656 of JBAVDL010000201.1, read as the reverse complement.
TCCTCATTTGCTTCAGCAATAAACACAACCCGGAACTCCAGCCCCTTGCTGTTATGCATTGTTCCGCACTGCAATTTCGGACGGCCGGGATTGTTTTTGGCGGAGAGATTACCAGCAGGGAGATTATTTTTATTCAGTTTGTTCACCATCACGGTCAATCCGTCGTTTGTAGGCAGCAAAATGGCAATCTCATCCCGTTTGACGCCGCTTGCAAGCAGTTTTCTGATTCTGGACAGGATAAACTCCTTTTCTTCCGTGGAATTGGGGAAAGAACGAATGACGGGGGCCGTGCCGGAAAGCAGGGAAATATCATTGCCGTGGTCAACCCCTCCGTCCAAATCATCAAACTCCATTTTCCGGATCACTTCAATCGCTTTCTGCCGGATTTGCTCCGTTGTCCGATAGTTGACATTCAGCCGCAGGGAACGGCGCCCCCTTACATGGATACCGCATCTTCCCAAAACTACTTTGCGGGAGTAAATCCGCTGATGCGCATCTCCGACGATAAACAGATCATTTTCCGCCTCGGGGATCAGGGCACGGAGCAACCTGAACCCTTCCTGATGCATGTCCTGCGCCTCATCAATAATGGCCGCCCGATATTGAAACAGGGTTTGGGTCGGATTGGCTTCCAGCCATTTGCGAGCCTCACGCAGCACATCGGTATACTCATACCATCCGTTTTCCTTCTTCTTTTCCACCACATAAGAGACAGTATCCCAGATCTGCTTCCGCATTGAACGGGAAATGGAGGTTTTGCGGCCCACTCGTGGAGTTGACAGATACTCCTGCCACGTTTCAATCCCGTTAAGTTGAATCACCCGGTCATACTCGGCCCGTAAAAAGGCATAATCAGCCGAATCCCATCCGCCTCTTGTCATCGCTTCTTTCCAGAGCAATCTCAGTTTGTTTTCCCGGATAATCGTCACCGCTGAGCCTTTTCCCTTTTCTGCAATCCGTTTGGCCAGAGCATCAATATGAATCACATCAATCCGTTCCATCTCTTCCGGACGGCACATTGTAGAAAGAAGATGCTTCAGGTTTTGGGCCAGGGTGCGGGTAAAAGTGGTAAATAATACGCGTTCCCCGTCTTGCAGGAAATGGCGTATCAGATAACGGGCCCGATGCATGGCGATAACCGTTTTTCCCGTCCCCGCACCGCCCAGGACACGAACCGGACCACGGTAATTTTTTTCGACAACCGTTTTTTGCCGGGGATGGAGGAAAACGCGCCACCGCTCCAGGGGTTGATCCAGCACTTCCTGCAACTGTTCGTTCAATTTGTGATCCCGGGCTGCCACCATAATCGTGCGGCTGGAGGCAGGGCTGACAATTGCGTCGCTGACGGTAAAATCCTTTTTGTCCGTGGCATCGCTTTCCCGTTCCAGTTCGCGCATCACCTGCAACACTTCTTCCGGGGAGTCGCCCTGCGCAATAAAGCTTAAATACTCACAGGTGTCGTTGGGAAAGACCGGTTTGTAAATCTCAAAGTCATCCAGTGTCTCAATTTTCCTGACGATCGGAATAAACTCCGGGATAACCCCCAACTGGTACAACTGCTCGTCAGTAACACAGTCAAACAGTCTTTGCCCGGCAGGTACCGGCAATGGGCCGGTTAGCCTTTCACTTTCTTTCACTTCCTCCATGTCCCACATTTGCAGGGTACGCGTCTTTTTATTGGGGATAAACCGTTTTCGTTTGATCCAGCGATAAGCTTTATCATGCTGGTCGATCCACACAAGCAAAAACACATCATCATGCTGCGGACGAACCAGAATCACGCGGTAGGAATCACTGAGACGGACAGAATAAACATTGGGATCGAGTGCTTCTTTCATCCGCTCCAGATTCAGGCCTTTGGTCTGCAAATTAAGCCTTAACGCATCAATCAGCTTGTAAATCCGCTTCTGCTCCCCTTTGGGAATCCGGGAATAGGCCTCCAGAAAGGTATCCTGCAACGCTACTACACTCATGCTGTCTGCACCTCTTTCCATATTTAAAAGAAGGAGCGGGTATTATTAAACATCCCGCCCTGCTCTGTCTTCCGCCAACCGTTGCCATACATCCCGATAATCCACCGTTTCCAGGCCGGTTTCCGGCAAAATCCACACTTTAAAACCATGTTTGCGAATCGCATCACGATAATCCCCTTGCTCAGGAGTCAAAAAACAGACTTTCTGCTCCGGCCAGACAAACTCCGCTTCTGCTTCCACCTGGCCGTCCTGTCCCGTAAATTCATGCCCGACAACCGGTTTGGGAATGCCGGCTTTTCCCAAAGCAATCAGTACCGCCTGGTACTGCTCCAGCACATTCTTCAATTCTTTTTCCGTCGGGGTATAGGGGGAATATGCATCGGCAACTTTTTCCTTTTCCCCGGAGGTATTAACCCGATCAACCAGTTTTTCCTCCGGAAGCGGATACGTCTCCTCTTCCCCGGCAAAACCTCCATGCTTCTCCAGCAGCACACTTTGATCAATCACTTTTTCTGCCAGCTTGACCGGCAGCTTATGCTTGCGCAAAAAATGTTTTACCTGGATGCGAAGCTGGGCGCGGGCGTTTTTCCGCAAATACCAGTCAACGGATTTTTTGTTGCGGATCAGGCGGGCCAAATCTTTGGCCAACTGCCGGATCAGTTTGTTTTCCAGCGGTGAATCAAGCTGATTGATCAGATCATAAAAAGCCAGTTCCTCATCGCTTAATCCCAACTCCTTGCCCCGCTTTTTCTCCTGCTCCACTTCATGTGCCAGGCCGATCAGCTGTTCAATCACGAGCGTGGATTCGATGATCCGGTCATAATATTTCTGGATGGCTTGATCCAGCATCTCTGACAACTTTTTCGACTGAACCCTGTTCCGGCGCCCTATATCACGGATCTGGTCTTTCAGGAGCCGGTGCAGCAATGTCACCGCCAGATTCTTGTATTCCAGTTTCCGGACATCCTGCAAAAACTCCTCAGACAAAACAGACATATTGGGCTTGTCCAGCCCGACCGCCGAATAGATATCAACCACTTCCTCCGTAATAACCGAACGGGAAATCAGCTGGTTGATCCGTTCATCAACCGATGCCTTTTTCGTTTTTTTCACCGCCGGATTCAGCAGCTTTTGGATTCCTGCCTTGACCGCTTTGAAGAAGCCCACTTTCAGTCCGAGATTTTTTGCTTCGGGATGGGTAACACACAGGGAATATGCTTTGGCCATGACGGTGACGTGTTTTAAAAACTCAACCCGTTCTTCTTCCGGAAATTGCAGGACAAAATCAATGGTGGCTGCCAGCTGTTTCGCTTTCTCCTTGGCTCCGCCAGTGAAGAAACATTGGTAGTCGTGGCCGTTTAGCATGTGTTCGATAATATCCAGTTTTTCTTTCAGCAAATAAACCGCCTTGTCCGTATCCAGGCCCGTTGTTTTCCGGTCATTGGGCGAGTAGGCCCGCAGTGCCTGTTTCAAGGCATGGGCAATTCCGATATAGTCCACCACCAGTCCGCCCGGTTTATCCTTGAAGACACGGTTTACCCGCGCGATCGCCTGCATCAGGTTATGTCCCTTCATCGGCTTGTCCACATACATCGTGTGCAGGCAGGGAACATCAAAACCGGTCAGCCACATGTCACAGACGATGACCAGTTTGAGCGGATCAGCGGGATCTTTCATCCGTTTGGCCAACCGCTCACGCTGTGCTTTGGTGGTGTGATGTTTCTTCAACAGGTCATTGTCTTTTTCTTTGTCCTCGGTAATGACCACCTTGATCACTCCGCGCTCCAGTGCGTCATCATGCCAGGCGGGGCGAAGCCGGATAATTTGCTCATACAGCATAGCGGCGATACGGCGCGACATCGCGACAATCATTCCTTTACCCACAATCTGCTGCTGGCGCGCTTCAAAATGTTCCACGATATCCTTTGCCACCAGGGCCAAGCGCTTTTCCGTTCCAACCAGCGCTTCCAGGCGGCCCCATTTCCCTCTGGCCGATTCATCGATTTCCTGTTCCCTGAACAAGGCATCCGCTTCACGATCCAGGATTTCCTTTTCCTGTTCGGGAAGCTCGATCATCGCCAGTCGGCTTTCATAGTAGATTTGTACCGTCGCCTTGTCTTCCACCGCCTGCGTCATATCATAGATATCGATATAATCGCCGAATACGGCGGGCGTATTCTTGTCGGCCAATTCAATCGGCGTTCCCGTAAACCCGATATAGGATGCTTCCGGCAGGGCGTCGCGCATATGTTTGGCAAAACCGAATTTCACGCGGGCCTTGCGCCCGTGTTCCCGGATTTCCGCTTCAAACCCGTACTGGCTGCGATGTGCTTCATCAACAATCACAACCACATTGCGCCGATCCGTCAGAACCGGGTACGCTTCTTCCCCTTCTTCCACAGCGAATTTCTGAATTGTGGTAAAAATAATTCCTCCAGATTCCACATTTAATAAAGACCGCAATTCCTGCCGGGTTTGTGCCTGCCGGGGCGTTTGCCTGAGCAGTTGCTGCGATTTGCTGAACGTGGCAAACAGCTGGTTGTCCAGATCGTTGCGGTCGGTCACCACCACCACCGTCGGATTATCCAGTTCCCGTACCAGTTTGCCGGTGTAAAAGACCATCGACAAACTTTTGCCCGACCCTTGCGTATGCCAGACAACCCCAACCTTGCGGTCCCCTTCTTCCTTGCTCGCTTCATGGGTTCTTTTGACCGCTTTACGTGTTGCATACACCTGGTGGTAAGCAGCTACAATCTTGATGATTTCTTCCCCGTCAAGCTGGAACAGGATGAAATGCATCAGAAAATCAAGGAAATTCTCTCTGTCAAACAATCCCTTGATCAGGACTTCCAACGCCATATAGCCGGAAGACGCCTCTTCTTTCCCGTCCATGGTGCGCCAGAACATATAGCGGTCAAAGCTGGCCGTCACGGATCCGTAACGGGCCTCGATCCCGTCCGAGATCACGGAAAAGGCGTTATAGGCAAACAGGCTTGGCAGACTGGCCTGATATCCTTTGATATCGTCATACGCATCGGTAATCCGCACCTGTTCATCGGCCGCATTCTTCAGCTCAAACACGACCAGCGGCAAGCCGTTCAGGAACATGACCAGATCCAGTTTCTTCATGCGCCGCCCCTGCTCCCGGACACTGAACTGGTTGACAACCAGCCAGTCATTCTGCTCCGGATCCTGCCGGTCAAGCAGCCACACTTTCCGCGTGCGGAAACTCCCGTCCTCCTGCCGTACCGTCACATCCACCCCTTCTGTCAGCAGGCGGTGGATCTCCAGATTATTCACCAGCATGCTGGGACTCGCCAGTGTACAAACCTTGCGTACCGCTTCCTCAATCACCTCGTCATCATACTGGGGATTGAGGCGGGAAATCGCTTCCCGCAACCGCCCTTTCAACACCACATCCCCATAATCCGACCGTTCGGCTTCTTCCCCATGGGGCGCCAGATCCGGCCCGTACTTCACCTCATAGTACAACTCCTCAAAAAATTCCAGCGCCGCCTGCTCCAGGTCACTCTCTGCATAGCTGTACATGCTTCGCTGTCTCTCCTCTCAACGTAAGTCAAACCCGAATCTCGCCGGACATCAGCTTGGGCAACAGGGTATCGCGGAGATTGGATAGGATTTGGTTTTGTTCACCATTTTTTTGTATAAAACTCAACTTATCT
>JBAVDL010000200.1:0-2118 GCA_049587175.1 Thermoactinomyces sp. | reverse complement strand
CCGCTATATCTCTTGGATTATAACGAATCATAACCTCTTCACCCACATAAGCAGCTAAAGTTAGATCCGTGTAACGAAGCCCTTGAAAACGAATACCGTCTGGATGAACGATTCTAGTTTTTGCAACTGTGAGTAATAACAGGTCTAATTCTTCTAATGAATCGGGAAGATGAGGTAAAAATCCATTTTTCTCCCAACGTTCTCTTGGCTTTTCCCCCGTTGTACTATGAATCCGTTCATGATAATTTTCAGTGATAAAGGAAAGGAGTAATTCATCAAGTTGAGAAACTGTGAGTAAATGAGTTGTTGAATTTTTTTCATTCTTGTGAATGAAACCCGGGAGAGAAGATAGAAACATTTGATTAATGGTATGAAAGAAACGCTCAATTCTCCCTCGGCCTCTTGGCTTTCCTGGAGTCGAAAAAATTAGTCTCATTTTTAATGCGATACTGACTTGTTCCATATGATGGGAAGTAAAATCACTTCCGTGATCAGTATAAAAAGCTTCTGGGATACCACAAACTTGCCATTTTGGATGGCTTTTTCTCCAGATTGCTTGATGTAGTGCTAAAGCAGTCTGCATAGCTGAAGGAGGCTTTAGATTGATAAAATATCCAGCTATTGCTCTACTATAATCATCCATAACTACAGTCAACCAAGGCCGCACCGGTTTCCCTTTTTCATTTTGCACCCATATGTCAAGCAGTGTATGATCAGACAGCCAGATTTCATTGGGACGGCTTGATTCACGACGATGAATTAAATCAAAAGTCTCCTGATACTGCTTCATTCCGTGATGAGAGAGCGTTTTCATTCCAGGGTCTAAAGAGCGAATTACATTATATACAGTTGAATAGCTTGGAGATTTCCATCCATTTTCCTCAGCTACCTTGACAACTTTACGGTGAATGGTAGCTATACTTAAAGGTGGCTTTTTCAAAGCCAACCCTTCAATTAAAAGATGGAGATTATGATTCATCCGACGTAAGCCTTGATCCGATCTGGATTGAGGAATGAGACCAATTAGCCCATCTTGTTGATAAGCTTTCACCCATCGTTGTAAGGTTCTTAGCGAATAAGAAGTTGAACGAGAAATACAAGAAAGAAAAACTCCTTCTTCCAAATGGGGTCTTACTATTTGAAATCGTTCCCAAGCCTTTTGACGTTGTTTCTCAGAATAATGGGCAAGTAGATGTTCTGTCATCAATCTAAGCTCCTTCGTAGGTATAGCTTTTCATCTTTTTCGGGTGAATGTTATTCTTAAATGAATTTCGCATCATCTTTTATTCTACGGTATAGTGTCATTCTTGAAATTCCTGCTTTTTTAGCAGCCTCTGTGATAGTAGAACCTTGATCAACCAGATATAAGGCATATTTAATTTTTTCTTGGTCTACAGGAGGCCTGCCTGGCTTTTTCCCTCGTTTTCTGGCAGCAGCAAGCCCCTCTTTGGTTCTCTCTGCGATTAGATCACGTTCAAATTGAGCCATCCCAGCAAAAAGAGTAAAAAGCATTTTCCCATGAGCAGAAGTGGTATCTAACCAAGATTCCTTTAAGCTTTTGAGGTTTGCTCCTTTCTTTGCAATCAACTCGGCAATCTCTAGCAAATCTTTGGTTGAACGAGATAGACGAGTAAGATCCGTAACGATAACCGTATCTCCCGGACGAAGAAACTCCAGAAGTCGATTTAGTTCAGGGCGATTTCGTTTAGTTCCTGTTACCTTTTCGAAAAAAATGCGTTCGCATCCAGCTTCTTTTAGTTGCTGTTCTTGTCGATCTAAATTTTGGTCAATGGTTGAGACTCGCATATAACCAAACTTAACTGAACTCAAAATGACCCCTCCTTATTATTGGAACAATACTTTAATTGTACCAAAAAGGGTGTTAAGAGAGTATAGTGACAAAATATTTTTGTTATATATTTTTGTGACACTTCTTTAGCGCTTTTGTGAAGGGTAAATTTAGAGTGTGTATCACAATAAATAAAACGGTCGTTTTTGTGACACAATTCAACTCCGGCAATCTATTTGTTTTTCCATTTAGGATAGTGAGAGGTTAATAAATAACTGGCGTTGCTTATGAGAAAACGTATGTAAGTTAATCTTGGGTCGTCCTAAAAG
>JBAVDL010000199.1:0-15523 GCA_049587175.1 Thermoactinomyces sp. | reverse complement strand
GTTTTAGGCGTGGTAATTTATTAATTGTCACTGGCAAGAACATAAATGAGCAGTAACTCTTGTGTTTGATCATGATGTTTGTTATAATTAAGTTTATCGCATATAATGAATACATTCCTCAGTAGCTCAATGGTAGAGCGCCCGGCTGTTAACCGGTAGGTTGCAGGTTCGAGTCCTGCCTGAGGAGCCAGTGCGGAGAGATACTCAAGAGGCCGAAGAGGACGGTTTGCTAAACCGTTAGGGGGCCTTTGGCCCCGCGAGGGTTCGAATCCCTCTCTCTCCGCCAGTAATCAAGTGGCCCGTTGGTGAAGCGGTCAACACACCAGCCTTTCACGCTGGCATGCAGGGGTTCGAATCCCCTACGGGTCACCATTTTTATGGACGCTTAGCTCAGCTGGGAGAGCATCTGCCTTACAAGCAGAGGGTCGGCGGTTCGAGCCCGTCAGCGTCCACCAGTAAGATGTTGAATGCGGAGCTGTGGTGTAGAGGCCTAACATGCCTGCCTGTCACGCAGGAGATCGCGGGTTCGAATCCCGTCAGCTCCGCCATTTTCGCGTTATGGCGGTCGTGGCGAAGTGGTTAACGCACCGGATTGTGGCTCCGGCATTCGTGGGTTCGATTCCCATCGGTCGCCCCACAGCATTTGAATTTTGGGGAGTAGCCAAGTGGTAAGGCAACGGACTTTGACTCCGTGATGCGCAGGTTCGAATCCTGCTTCCCCAGCCATAGCAAACAGGAGCCATTAGCTCAGTTGGTAGAGCACCTGACTTTTAATCAGGGTGTCGAAGGTTCGAATCCTTCATGGCTCACCAGACAGTGTTACCTCCTCGGTAAAGACTGGGGAGGTTTTAAGATTTACGAACTGGAGTCCTCCTTTTGGGGAGAACAGTTCGCTGACCTGCAATTTTTGGGTTGACTTTGTCTTCAGGCCATGTTAGTCTATTCTTTGTCGATATAAACTATGCTAATAACGTAAGCAGTTATTGCGGGTGTGGCGGAATTGGCAGACGCACTAGATTTAGGTTCTAGCGCCTCTGGCGTGGGGGTTCAAGTCCCTCCACCCGCACCAGTTCAAAAGTGAGCGGTCGTGGTGGAATTGGCAGACACGCTATCTTGAGGGGGTAGTGGCCCTGGGCCGTGCGAGTTCGAGTCTCGCCGACCGCACCATCTGACAGAATCCCGGGGTGTGGCTCAGCTTGGCAGAGCGCCTCGTTCGGGACGAGGAGGTCGCAGGTTCAAATCCTGTCACCCCGACCAGGATAATTTGATGGAAATATGTTTTGCGGGTGTAGTTCAGTGGTAGAACATCGGCCTTCCAAGCCGAATGCGAGGGTTCGATTCCCTTCACCCGCTCCAAATTAGACAGAACGGATCGCGGCGACTGCTGCGATCCTGTTTTTTTATCACAGAAAGGAGAAATGGCGGTTGCAGGATGAATTTTCTTTGATTCGTTCATGGTTATCCAAGCGTCCAACACCCAACCGGCATATTGAAGTGGATGTCGGGGATGATGCAGCAGTCGTGCAGCCTCTTGCCGGAAACTCAATTGTTCTGACCTGTGATACGATGGTGGAGACTGTGCATTTTAAACGGGAAACTCTGTCCTTGCAGGAGATTGGCCGCAAGTTGCTGGCTGTAAATGCGAGTGACATCAATGCCATGGGGGGAACTCCTGTTTATGCCCTGATCAGTGTATCGATTCCCGATGATTGGCAGGAAACAGAACTTATGCAGCTTTACGAGGGACTGTACCAGTATGCGGAGGAGATACAGGTTGCCCTGATTGGCGGTGATACAACCTATACGCCCGGGCCATTAACCTTGAGCCTGACTTTGGCGGGTGAAGTGGAAAAGGGGCGTGCTCTTCGGCGTTCAGCTGCGAAACCGGGGGATCTCCTGTTTGTTACCGGAACACTGGGGAATTCGGCTGCCGGCCTGGATATACTCATGAAAGCGGAACCAGCAAATGAATGGGAAAACATCCTGGTTCAGGCTCACCGTTACCCTGATCCGCCTCTTCCAATCGGAGCCTGGTTATCCAGTTCTCCTTACTGTACCCAAATTTCACTGGATGACATCAGTGACGGGCTGGCGCAGGAAGCATGGGAGATTGCTGAAGCAAGCGGTGTATCACTTGTCATTGAAGAAGAAAAAATCCCCTTGTCTCCTGCCTTGCTGAAATATGCGGAAGAAACCGGGCAAGATCCGTTTGCATGGGCCTGGGGTGGCGGAGAAGATTTTCAATTGCTCGGAACCATACCGCCTGCTGGTTGGGAAGCATTCATGTGGGAGGCCAAGAGAAGAAATTGGCGAATTACTTGTATAGGGAAAGTGGAATCAGGAGGTCCGAGTGTTGAAAAAATAGTAGATGATCAGCGGCTCGAAGTGGACAAGGTGGGCTATAATCATTTTGCAAACAGGTGATATCAGTGAAAAACAATCACACAGTCAACACGCATCATGAAAAAGAAACCAAAGAATTGGCAAGGAAAATTGCCAGCTACCTGAAACCTGGGGATGTGTTGGCCCTGGAAGGTGATCTGGGAGCCGGGAAAACCACTTTTACCAAAGGTATTGCGGAAGGACTCGGGATTTCTGATCCGGTTGACAGCCCGACATTTACCATTATCAAGGAATACGAAGGAGAATTGCCTCTTTTTCATATGGATATGTACCGAATCGATTCCCCGGACGAAGAACTGGGGTTGGAGGAATACTTCTATGGGGAAGGCGTTTGCCTGATAGAATGGGCATCCCGTATAAAATCCCTGTTGCCGGAAACAACTTTATGGCTTGTTTTTTCTGTACAGCCCGACCAAAGCAGGCAAGTCACGATCCAATACAACCATCCGCGCTGGAATTTGTTGGGTAAGGAGTTGGCATCAGCATGAAGTTACTCTCGATGGATACATCGACCCTGGTGATGGGAGTGGCTGTTTTTGACCTGGAAACCCGAAAGGTACTGGGAGAGATAACAACCAATTTGCATATAAACCATTCTGTCCGCCTGATGCCAACCATTGACCGGCTTCTGCGGGATCTGGACCTGAAAGTGGATGAAATCACGCACCTGGCAGTTTCGGCCGGGCCCGGATCCTATACAGGGGTTCGCATTGGAGTAACAACAGCCAAAACGATTGCCTGGGCCAGACATATTCCCTTGTACAGCGAGTCCAGCCTGGCAGTGCTGGCAATGAACGGTGTTCGGTTTGACGGGCTGGTTGTTCCCATGTTTGATGCACGCCGTCATCGGGTCTATACCGGAGCATTTTGCTTTGAACAGGAACGGATTCAGGAAACGTTTCCCCAGCAGGTAATTGCTGTTGACCTATGGCTGGAACAATTGGCAAACACAAACCAGCCTGTATTGTTTCTGGGAGACGATGTCAGCCGATTTCAGGAAGAAATCCAGGCTGCCTTGGGGAAGAATGCCTTTTTTGGAACTCCGGCAGAAAATATTCCTCGCCCCGCTGCATTGGCCTGGTTAGCCTGTCAGAAATGGAGTCGGCAAGAACCACCGGAACACAAGGATTTTGCCCCCAACTACCTGCAGCTGACAGAAGCAGAGTCCAATTGGCTGAAAAAACAACGAAAGGAAGGGATGAATGGCTAAAGAGTTATCGGGTAAAGTAGCCTTTCGTCCTATGGAAATCAGGGATTTGCCGCAGATCGAAAAGGTGGAGAAAAGTTCATTTCCTACTCCCTGGCCAGGCAAAGCCTTTTATGATGAATTGATGTTTAACCGGTTTGCCTACTATACTGTTGTAACCTATGAAGAAAAAATCATTGGTTATTGCGGTTTTTGGCTGATTTTGGATGAAGCTCATATCACAAATATAGCGATACATCCCGATTACCGGGGACAGGGGATTGGAAAGGCTACCTTAAGTTATGTAATGCGGTTTGCGAAAAAATTGGGTGCTGACAAAATGACGCTGGAAGTTCGTGTTTCCAATCGTACTGCCCAGATATTGTATGAGAAGCTTGGTTTTGTCCGTTCAGGACTAAGAAAAGGTTATTATACAGATAATAAAGAAGATGCCTTGATTATGTGGGTGACATTAAATGAAAAAAAACAACAATGAAACACTTATTTTGGGAATTGAAACCAGTTGTGACGAAACATCGGCAGCTGTAGTACGAAATGGAACAGAAATTTTATCCAATGTCATTTCCTCACAGATTGATATCCATCGCAAATTTGGCGGAGTGGTTCCCGAAGTTGCTTCACGGCGCCATGTTGAGCGCATTACGCTGATTATTCAAAAAGCGCTGGAGGATGCCGGTATGGAGCTTGAACAAATGGATGCCATTGCCGTCACAAAAGGCCCCGGGCTGGTCGGTGCATTGCTGATCGGTGTGGCAGCTGCAAAAGCATTGGCCTTTGCAACGGGAAAGCCGCTTGTGCCTGTTCATCATATTGCGGGGCATATCTATGCCAATCATCTGGTCAGGCCGCTCGACTTTCCATTGGTCGCACTGGTTGTCTCCGGCGGACATACGGAACTGATTTATATGAAACAGCACAATCATTTTGAACGGTTGGGAAAAACCAGGGATGATGCTGCCGGTGAAGCTTTTGACAAAGTGGCAAGGCTGATGAAATTGCCCTATCCGGGCGGTCCGCAAATTGACCGTCTGGCCATGCAGGGGGAAGAACGGTATGAGTTGCCCCGGGCATGGCTGGAACCGGACTCGTTTGACTTCAGCTTCAGCGGACTGAAATCTGCAGTCATGAATCTTGTCAATCATGCCAGCCAACGTGGTGAGGAAGTAAATTACAGGGATCTGGCAACCAGTTTCCAGGCAGCTGTTCTGGATGTCCTGGTGGAGAAATCAATCAGAGCGGTGAAAAAAACAGGGGTCAAACATTTGCTGCTGGCAGGAGGCGTTTCAGCAAACAGTGGTTTGCGTGTCCGGTTAACGGAGCGGGCCCGGCAGGAAGGCATTGATCTGAGAATACCGCCTCTGGAGTTATGTACAGATAATGCAGCAATGATTGCAGCTGCAGGAACATATCAGTTTATGGAGGGCAAATATGCGGATCTGTCGTTAAATGCGGATGCCAATTTTTCGCTGATTGATGAAAAATGATTTAAAATTGCGGGTTCATTTTTCAAAAGACAAAAAAGGTTGCTTATCTGTTGTCAGATGGCAACTTTTTTTGAAATCAAGGCGAGAAAACTTCCGATTGAATGGTGTAATTGAGCAGGTGTCAGACAAGGAAGGGTTTTCCCCCTCACCTGTCTGATGCTTCCAACCCCTTTCTGGCAAATCCATAAACAGCTCCACATTACAGCTTCAAGTCAGAGTGCACCGTTACTTACTCATCAGCCAGTTCCGCCCACTGATCGGTTTTTTCCGCCAGTTCCGATTCAAGCCGGGTCAGTTCCTGTTGGCAAGAAGCACTTTTGAGCGGATCATTGTAAATATCCGGCTGGCACATCTGTTCATGGATGCTGGCAATTTCTTTTTCCAGACGGGTGATATCTTGTTCCAGCAAATCCAGCTTTTGTTGCAGTTGCTTGCGTCGGCGCTGTTCCTCTTTTGCCTGTTGGCGGTGTTTTTCGGCTTCGGTCAGGGAGTTGGATGATGAAGTTTTTTTATTCTCTGAATCTGCACGCTCAAGAGCTTTTTTTTCCAGGTACCATTCATAGTTGCCCCGGTAATCGAGAATGCCATGAGGGGAAAGTTCCCAGATCCGGGTAGCGATCCGGTTGATGAAATAGCGGTCATGGGAAATGAACAGAATGGTTCCGGGGAAATTCTCAAGGGCCTGCTCCAGAATTTCCTTGCTGGTCATATCCAGGTGGTTTGTCGGTTCATCCATTAAAAGGAAGTTGGCCTGATTCAACATGCGTTTGCACAGGGAAAGCCTGGCTTTTTCTCCTCCACTCAGATCGCCCACCTGTTTGAATACATCATCACCACTGAACAGAAACTGCCCAAGATAAGAACGAATCGCCGTCTGGTCGATATGGGGATGATCATTCCAAAGTTCATCAATCACTGTATGTTTGGGATTTAAATCTTTCTGTTCCTGGTCGTAATAATCGACCTGTACCTGGGTTCCCCACTTCCATGTTCCTGAGAGCGGGGGAAGTACTCCGGCAATGGTCTTGAGCAAGGTTGATTTGCCTAGTCCGTTTGGCCCGAGAAGGGCAATGTGTTCTCCGCGCTCTATACGAAAGCTGATTCCCTGAATAAGCGGTTTATTATAGCCTATGGCCAGTTCTTTCACTTCCAGTACCTCTCTGCCGCTGGTAACAGCTGTTTCAAAGCGAATGGCTGCTTTGCGCGTGTGGGCAGAAGGCCGCTTGACCCGTTCCATTTTTTCCAATGCTTTTCGTCGACTCTGCGCCCGTTTTGTAGTAGAGGCACGTGCAATATTCTGTTGAATAAATTCTTCCATTTTTTTTATTTCTGCCTGTTGCCGTTCATAGATTTTTACTTCTCGTTCCAACTTCTCTTCTTTTTGTTTAACAAAAGAAGTATAATTACCTACATACCGGGTGATTTGCTGATTCTCCAGTTCATAAATGACATGAACCAGGCGGTCAAGGAAATAGCGATCGTGAGAGACAAGAAGCAAAGAGCCTTTGTAGGAAGCAAGTGTTTGCTCCAGCCAGGCAATTGCCTGCATATCGAGATAGTTGGTCGGTTCGTCAAGAATTAACAAATCAGGTTCTTCCAGCAGCATTTTTGCTAAAGCGACGCGAGTCTTCTGACCGCCGCTCAGGGAAGAAACCGGTGTTGTTTTCCAGGCGATTCCGCCTAATCCCAGACCATGTAATGCTCCTCGTATTTTGGCTTCGTAAGCGTATCCACCTTGTTCTTCAAATGTATTTTGTCTGGAGGCGTATTTCTCCAAAATTTTTTCATAAGCAGGCGGGTGGGAATAAATCTCTTCCTTTCCCATTTCCTGTTCCAATTGTCGCAACTCTTCTTCGATTGCAATAAGCTTTTTAAATGGAAGCAACAGTTCATCCCAGACGTTTTTTTCTGACTGGAGACCGCTGTCCTGGGCCAGATAGCCCCATCTCACTTTTTTTGCGATATGAATTTCTCCATGATCAGCAGGAATCTGTCCGGTCAGAATTTTTAATAATGTTGTTTTTCCGGCACCGTTGGGGCCGATCAGGCCAATCCGTTCCTGATCATTGATCTGCAGACTTACCTGCTTCAGGATATTCGTTCCTCCGTAGGTTTTGTCGATGTTTTTTGCCTGTAAAAGCAGCATTTATTCCACCTCGTTTAGCAATCAAGCTAAATTCAGTTTAATGGAGTTGTGTAAGAAGAGCAAATGGTCAGACTGTAGAAAAACAACGACAGGAAGATGATTTTGATGGGCTTTGTTCCGTCTCCGTCTTGAAAGAGGCAGTTGCGTTGCCCAGTCATTCCTTCAGGCGGGTTCGTTCCATCATGTCGCCTGTTTTTTCCCCGCAAGGGAATGTGTTTGTTTTACAGCGGCTCCACATGGCTCTGTTTCTAAAAAGACAAGTCGGAGCATAAATATCCGATTAATTCTGGAATAAAGAAAAAAGAAAGGGTATAATGATAAAATCATCGTGTATCAAAAGAAAGAACCTGACAGTATGCCAATGCAATTTTATTTGAACCGTTAGGGAAATCCGGAAGAGATGAATTCTTTATTACAAAAAAATTACTTTAAACCTGTAAGCCGGAGTACCTGTTTGACAGGCAGACACGGTAATGTTCTGCTAGCCGCAGGGATAAAGGTTGCTTTGAAACTGAAAAACATGTGAAGGGCCAAATTGGGAACAAATGATGAGACATTGTTTTCATCTTTAAATTATGCAGCAAAATCCCGGATGGATTCCGGAATATCCTGACGGCTTTCCAGGGAAAGCGACTGGATCGTCGGGGAACAGTGCAAGAGGCACGTTTTGAGAACTTTTGCAGTTTGGATAGCTAATACCTGTGACGAACAAATTATATCTGATCAATTTTTATACGGACAGCTGATCTCCCCGCAGACTTTTTTTCATGCGAAGAAGAAGAACTTTAGAATAAGAAAAATTACAAATGACAAAAGAGGCTGAAAAAATTTTTTTATAGGCATCAGTTGTTTTTTCCGATTTAGTGAATTTTGTGGTATTATTGTTTATACCGATATTGTGCAGGAATTCACATTAATGGAGGTGTAGACTGATAAATGTCAGAAAATAAAATACCACAGGTAACCGCCAAAAGGTTGCCGTTGTATTACCGTTATCTTGAGAAATTGCATGCGATTGGCAAGCAACGGATTTCCTCTGCCGATTTGAGTGACGTTTTGCATATAGATCCGGCAACGATTCGCCGTGATTTCTCCTATCTGGGCGAACTTGGGAAAAAGGGTTATGGTTATAATGTTACCTATTTGCTTCAATTTTTGCGGGATTTTCTGAAACAGGATGAAGTTACCAATGTAGTACTGGTCGGAGTGGGGAACCTGGGAACAGCCTTATTGAAGTACAATTTTTACCGGAGCCATAACACAAAAATCGTGGCCGGTTTTGACAAGGATCCCAACAAAGTGGGAAAAGATGTTGATGACATACCGGTTTATTCCATGGATCGTCTGGCGGAGGTAATCAAACTGCATAATGTGGAAGTGGCCATTTTGACAGTGCCGCTGAATGCAGCACAAGCAACAGCCGAGTTTTTGATTAATGAGGGAATCCGGGGAATATTGAACTTTACACCTGCCCGTTTGTCAGTGCCGCCACATGTCCGGATTCACAATATTGATCTGACGATTGAACTGCAGACGCTGATATATTTCCTGAAGCACTTTCCTGAGGATGATGCGGGAGGAAATGGAGAAGAATCTTTAGCCAAGGAAGAGTCATAGACCCAGTTTTGGCAAGGGGTGTATCCATTCATGAATGATGAGCAGCCATTAACAGAGCATTTGAGGGAACTGCGACGTCGAATTATTTTGATTTTTATCTTTTTTGTTGTGGCGCTGATTGCAAGTTTCTTTTTTTCTCAGGATGTTTTTCGTTATATACGGACGGAACTGTTTTCAGGTTATTCCGTGATGATTCTGAATCCGACTGATCCGATTCGCATTTATATGCAGATCTCCCTGATCATGGCGTTCATTTTGAGTTTACCTGTAATCATGTACCATCTGTGGCAGTTTGTTCGTCCCGGCCTTCATCCAAACGAACAGCGGGCAGCCCTTATCTATATTCCGATTGCATTGGGATTGTTTTTACTGGGGCTTGCATTTGGATATTTTGTTATCTTCCCGTATATTCTTGATTTTCTGGTGATGCTTGGGGAGCAGATGGGATTAAATGAAAACTTCAGTGTGCAGTATGCTTTCAGTTTTATGTTTGGAGTCATTCTGCCACTGGCGCTCTTTTTTGAACTACCGGTTGTTACCTTGTTCCTGACCCGAATTCGTTTGATTTCACCAGCCATTTTGCGCAAGATCCGGCGATTTGCCTATCTGGGACTGGTAATTGTTGCTGCATTGATCACTCCGCCTGAGCCAATCGCCAATATTATGGTTTCCATTCCGTTGATTCTGCTATATGAGGCAAGTATCCTGATTTCTGCCTGGTTAACGCGCCGGATGGAACGTGAGGAAGCCCTTGAGGAAGCAGAGATGGATGGAGAAGACAGGGAAGACATGTAGTTTGCTGAATCGGTCTCCCGGCTGCAGCCGGGTTTTTTGTTTCCTCCTTTACATAGGTCAAGGGCCGTCAGGGCACAATTTTAATGTAAGGAGGGACGGTTATGAACTGGAATAAACGAAGAAACAACAATACTATATTTTTTTTCCTGCTGATTGCCGCTGCGTTGGTTCTGGGATCATTGCCGCAGGTAAGGAGTTATCTGAAAAAATTCCTGCAGGAAAAATCAGTTTCTTTGTTTGAATTCATACAAGGCACTGATAAAAATGCACCATTTGGTACAGGCAAGGATGATTTTTCCATTCGTCTGGATCAGGGCAATTCTTATGATACGATGCAGGATGAACAGCCATATTGGACATGAATCTTAAACAAATATCAAAAGTCTTCCAGGAGATTAAAAGAATAGACAGGAGATTGGGCAAAAAAGAGAGCATTTTGCTGTAGAATCAGCTCTCTTTTTGTTTTATCGTGTTTTTTGTATTTTTTTTTCTGTTCCACTTGAAAAATGTGAAAGAGAGGGATATTATATTTATTGGGTGTTAGCACTCGGCGCTGATGAGTGCTAACAAGAGAACAAAACTATCCACCTCAAGAAGGAGGGTTTAGCAAATGATCAGACCATTGGGTGATCGTGTTGTTTTGGAAGCTGTAGAAAAAGAAGAAAAAACAGCTAGCGGCATTGTTTTGCCGGACACAGCAAAAGAAAAGCCACAAGAAGGACGAATTGTGGCAGTTGGTGCTGGCCGCCTTGATGAAAATGGCAACCGTATTGCCATGGAAGTCAAGGAAGGAGATCTTGTCATTTTCTCCAAATATGCCGGAACCGAAGTGAAATACGGGGACAAAGAATATCTTATTCTGCGTGAAAGCGACATCCTTGCGATTGTCGACTGATCCAGCATTCAATTGTTTCATATAACGATAAAATCTTTACCCTACATACGGAAAGGGGACGGTGAACGATGGCAAAAGACATTAAATTTAGTGAAGAAGCCCGTCGCTCCATGTTGCGCGGCGTGGATTCACTGGCCAATGCAGTAAAGGTAACAATCGGGCCTAAAGGACGCAATGTAGTATTGGAGAGAAAATTCGGTTCTCCGCTTATTACCAATGACGGTGTAACCATTGCCAAAGAAATCGAACTGGAAGATCCTTTTGAAAACATGGGGGCACAACTGGTTAAAGAAGTTGCCACCAAAACCAACGATGTTGTTGGAGACGGTACCACCACTGCTACCGTACTTGCACAGGCCATCATTCGCGAAGGCTTGAAAAACGTGGCAGCCGGTGCCAATCCAATGGTGTTGCGCAAAGGAATTGAAAAAGCCGTTGCCAAATCGGTAGAACAAATCCGTGAAATTTCCAAACCGATCGAAGGCAAGGAATCTATTGCCCAGGCAGCTGCCATTTCCGCAAATGATGATGAAATCGGCAAATTGATTGCGGAAGCTATGGAAAAAGTTGGCAAAGACGGTGTAATTACTGTTGAAGAATCCAAAGGATTTGCAACCGAACTGGAAGTAGTTGAAGGGATGCAGTTCGACCGCGGTTATATTTCACCTTACATGGTAACAGACACCGACAAAATGGAAGCTGTTCTGGAAGAGCCGTACATTTTGATTACTGACAAAAAAGTCAGCAGCATTCAGGATATCCTGCCCCTTTTGGAAAAAGTGGTGCAACAAGGCAAAAATCTCCTGATCATTGCTGAAGATGTAGATGGAGAAGCACTCCCGACCCTCGTAGTAAACAAACTGCGTGGAACATTTACAGCTGTTGCTGTAAAAGCTCCAGGCTTTGGTGATCGTCGGAAAGCCATGCTGGATGATATCGCCATCCTTACAGGCGGACAACGTGTTACAGAAGAATTGGGCCTTGATCTCAAAACAGCCGGACTGGAAGTTCTCGGCCGTGCCCGTCAAGTACGCGTGGACAAAGAAAACACGATTATTGTTGATGGATATGGTGAACCAAGCGCTATCCAATCCCGCATAAAACAAATCCGTCAACAGCTTGAAGAAACCACTTCCGAGTTCGACAAGGAAAAACTGCAAGAACGTCTGGCCAAACTGGCTGGCGGAGTTGCCGTTGTCAAAGTAGGTGCAGCTACCGAAACAGAACTCAAAGAGAAAAAATTGCGCATCGAAGACGCACTCAACTCAACCCGTGCAGCTGTTGAAGAAGGAATTGTTTCCGGCGGAGGTACCGCTCTTGCCAATGTAATCAAAGTGGTTGAAGAGCTGGAAGCTTCCCTGCCTGCTGGTGACGAAAAAACAGGTGTATCCATTATTAAACGTGCGCTTGAAGAACCCGTACGTCAAATTGCTCAAAATGCCGGCTACGAAGGATCTGTCATTATTGAACGGTTGAAAAAGGAAAAACTTGGTGTTGGATTCAATGCTTTGACCGGCGAATGGGTTGACATGATTGAAGCTGGCGTCGTAGACCCGGCCAAAGTGGTTCGTTCCGCACTTCAAAACGCAGCCTCTGTTGCTGCCATGTTCCTGACCACGGAAGCAGTTGTTGCCGATAAACCGGAGGAAAAGAAAGACGCTCCATCCGCTCCTGACATGGGTGGAATGGGCGGCATGATGTAATAAGGGCGTCTTGCCTCAATCTCTTTAGCATCAAGAGTTTGATAATCCCAAGTACCCTTCGGGGTAGCAGACACAGAGGTCTTCATCAATTGCCAGATTTGATGGAGACCTCTTTTTTCTATGATGAGCAACTTGCAAACAGATCTTTCGAAATCGAATGTTTCGCTTTTGGACCTTGCATTGGCCATGTTCTCATCCTGGAATCCTGTTTAACGTGGTTTTTGAAAAGATGGTTTTGCTTCTGTTGCCAATTTGGCTCATGGAAGGCAAAACCACTTTTTTTGTTAAAACAGCATATTTCAACAGTTAGTTGATTATTGATCAGTTTGTCATCCTGAGCAGGTTGTATCCATGTCATTTGAATAGAACTCGATCTTCTATACTACCAAATTAATTCAATAAAAAATGAATGACTGAGTGGATGAAAGGGAATGTTTTTTATCAATAAGCGCTTTTTTAATAATTGTTTTAAACCGGGTTCAATTATTTTTCCTGGATGTTACACTGGAAAAATGGAAGCAGCTATAGCAAAGTTTTTACTCTGGATAAAACCAGTCATGCTGATCCGGGAACCTTACCACTTGATGTTAATCGGTAAAAACCATAAAGGAGTATAAAGATGATTCGATTTGAAAATGTATCCAAACGGTTTGATGATGGTACAGCCGCGGTCAAGTCATTAAACCTCACAATTAATAAAGGGGAACTTTTTGTTCTGATTGGACCAAGCGGCAGTGGTAAAACCACAACCCTGAAAATGATTAATCGCCTGGTAGAACTGTCTGAGGGCACAATCTTCATCAACGGGAAAAAAATAAGCGAGTATGATATTCATGAACTTCGGTGGAATATTGGGTATGTTCTCCAGCAAATTGCCCTGTTTCCGCACATGTCCATTGAAGCAAATATCGCTGTTGTCCCTGAAATGAAAAAGTGGAATAAAAATAAAATCGCAGACAGAGTGGATGAACTGCTTGAGATGGTCGGATTGGACCCCCGGAAATACAAACACAGAAAACCGGACGAGTTATCCGGGGGACAACAGCAAAGGATCGGAGTTGCCAGAGCGTTGGCGGCTGATCCGGAAATTATCCTGATGGATGAACCTTTTAGTGCTCTTGATCCGTTAAGCAGAGAAAAGCTACAGGATGATATAGGGAAACTGCAAAAAGAGATAAAGAAAACAATCATTTTTGTTACCCATGATATGCAGGAAGCTCTTAAGTTAGGCGACCGTATTTGTATCATGAAAGATGGGGAGATTGAACAGGTGGGGACTCCTGATGAATTAATCCGTCATCCCATCAATAACTTTGTGAAAGAATTCATTGGCAAGGCGGGTCATGATCATTTTCATTTCAATCTCAAACAAATTCTGTCACAAATTGGGGATAAGGATCTTGAAACAGGGGGAACGTCAGTTATACCGATTGACAGTTCACTTGAACAAACCCTGGAAGCTTTATCTGAACAGGAGCAAATAGGAGTAGCGAGAGACGGGAAAGTGATCGGTTATTTAAACAGGCAGTCAATGATTCAGTATATATTAAACAATCTGAAAGAAGGTGACCAGGGGTGAACGATTTATACAATACCTTCCTGACAAGAAAAGGTGACCTGGCAGACAGTCTGGTCCAGCATATTGAGATATCTTTTATTGCACTTTTTTTTGCCTTATTCATTGCCATTCCCCTTGGAATATACCTGACCAGAAAGAAAAAAGCTGCAGAAATTGTCATTGGAATCACAGCCGTTCTACAGACGATTCCATCATTGGCGTTGTTAGGTCTTCTGATTCCACTGGTAGGTATCGGCACCATACCATCCATTATTGCTCTAGTAACGTATGCTTTACTTCCTGTGTTAAGAAATGTTTATACCGGAATAAAAGAAGTTGATCCGAATTTAATAGAAGCAGCCAAAGGGCTGGGCATGAATAACCGAAGACTGCTGTTAAAGGTGGAGCTTCCACTTGCCATGCCTGTCATTATGGCGGGAATCCGGACGGCTATGGTTCTTATTATCGGAACAGCGACGATTGCTGCCCTGATTGGAGCCGGAGGGTTGGGCGATTTGATTATTGTCGGGATCAGTCGGAATGATTCGGATCTTATATTATTGGGAGCTATACCTGCAGCGCTGCTGGCTCTATGTGTTGATTTTTTATTGAGGCAGTTTGAAAAGCTGTCATTCAGAACATCATTGGTTTCCATTGTTTCTGTTACTGTTGCGGCTTTATTGATTATGACAATGTCTTCATTCGGCACTAAAAAAGCTGATATTGTCATAGGCGGAAAATTGGGTGCCGAACCGCAAATCCTGATTAATATGTATAAGCTGCTAATTGAACAGAATTCTGACCTTACTGTTGAGCTTAAGCCCAATTTGGGGGGAACTACCTTTGTTTACAATGCCTTAACATCCGGCAAGATCGATATTTATCCTGAATTTACAGGGACGGTTATTGCTGACCTGTTAAAAGAACAACCCAAAAGCAACGATGAAAACGAAGTATACAAACAAGCCAGGGATGGATGTTTAAGCAGATTGAATCTGGTTTTGCTTGAGCCAATGAAATTCAATAATACTTATACGTTGGCTGTTCCTGCTTCATTGGCAAAAAAGTATAATCTGAAAACCATTTCTGACCTGAAATCAGTAGAGGGCATGATCAAGGCAGGTTTTACACCGGAATTTCCGGAACGAAAAGATGGATATCCGGGAATCCGGAAGCTTTATGGAATTCATTTTTCAAAAGTAAATATTATGCAACCGGAATTAAGATACGGTGCCATAAAAACGGGAGATATCAATTTGGTAGATGCCTACTCAACAGATAGTGAAATCCGGAGGAATAATCTTGTTGTACTAGAAGATGACAAGCATTTGTTTCCTCCTTATCAAGGAGCACCTTTATTAAAAAAAGAGACACTGGAAAGGTATCCGGAATTGAGAGAAATCCTGAATAAACTTGCCGGTAAAATTACCGATGATGAAATGAGAAAAATGAATTATGAAGTGGCAGTCGAAAAGAAGAAGGCAAGCCATGTGGCAAAAGAGTTTCTGGAAAGCAAGAATTTGCTTGCAAATGAATAGATGCAACAGAAAGCATATTTTTATGTTGGATTGGCTCAGTCTACGATTTAAGTCGATATTTCCTGCTGGCATTGTTAGAGAAAGATTGTCCAAAAAAATTCCATGGGAGAAAACAGAAATCGGGCGGCAGAATAAGTTATTCAGAAAAGGTTCATACCTGTTGAGTAAATGTGGTAC
>JBAVDL010000198.1:0-2095 GCA_049587175.1 Thermoactinomyces sp. | reverse complement strand
GAAGTGAACCCGGTTGCCCAGATCACCCGGATGACCGGCGGAGAAGGGGTCGACGCGGTGATCGAGGCGGTGGGGGGATCAAAAACCATCCAGCTCGCCTTCGAACTGGTGCGGGGCGGGGGACGCATCTCCGCCATCGGGGTCACCTCCGAAAGCACCTTTGACTATCCCCTGATGAACAGTTTGACGAAGGATATCACTTTCCGGATCGGGCTGGCCAACATTCACCGGGATATCGACACCACCCTTTCCCTGGTGCGCAACGGGCGCATCGACCCCACCGTGGTGATCAGCCATCGCATGCCCCTGGAAC
Source organism: Thermoactinomyces sp. (assembly GCA_049587175.1). Classification (GTDB taxonomy): domain Bacteria; phylum Bacillota; class Bacilli; order Thermoactinomycetales; family Thermoactinomycetaceae; genus Thermoactinomyces. The sequence continues at coordinate 1,782 of JBAVDL010000198.1, read as the reverse complement.
AGGCACCTGAAGGATATCGCCTCTTTGATCAGCGCAAGGCGACCAAGGTGATTCTGCAGGTGACGTGATTCTTCCCTGACTTCGGGCGCTGCGCCATCAAGGGGATGTGCCGGCGGTCACCGGATCGGGATGATCGCGAATCGGAATTTCCACAAGGGGTGTATTTGTGCATGGGAGAATGGACTTCGACGCTGGATTTTCCTTCCGTTTCGCCCTCCGTGCGGGATTTTCTCCGGGGCGGCCCGAAGAAGCTGTTGATTCACGGGCGGTGGGTGGCTTCCAAGTCGGAGCGCACCTTCAGCACCCTTGATCCGGCTACCGGAGAGCCCTTGGCCACCCTGTACGAAGCGGACGAGGCCGATGTGGATGAAGCGGTCCGTTCGGCGAGAAAGGCCCTGGAAGGCTCCTGGAGCCGGATTTCCCCGGCCGAGAGGGGCCGGCTTCTCTGGAAGCTGGCGGATCTGATCGAGGAGAACGCCGAAGAGCTGTGCCAGCTCGAATCCCTGGACACCGGCAAACCCGTCACGGAGACATCGGTGGCGGACATTCCCTTGACGGTGGAGCAATTCCGCTATTTTGCCGGTTGGGCCACGAAGCTGACCGGAGATGTTCTGCCCGTCTCCTTCCCCGGCAGTTATTTGGCGTATACCCGCCGGGAACCCGTGGGCGTCGTCGGCGCGATCGTTCCCTGGAATTTTCCGCTCCTGATCGCCTCGTGGAAACTGGCTCCGGCGCTGGCCTGCGGCAACACGGTGGTGTTGAAGCCGTCGGAGATCACGCCGCTGACGGCGATTCGGCTCGGGGAGCTGATTCAGGAAGCGGGCTTTCCCCCGGGCGTCGTCAACATCGTGCCCGGATACGGTCCGCGCGCCGGTTCCGCGCTGGTGAGGCATCCGGACGTGGATAAGATCACCTTTACCGGGTCGAACCGGGTGGGAAAAGAGATCGTTCGCGCCGCGGGGGACGACTTCAAGCGGGTCACCCTGGAGCTCGGCGGAAAATCCCCCAATATCGTTTTTCCCGACGCCGATCTGGACGCGGTGGCCGGTGGCGTCATGATGAGCATTTTCTTCAATCAGGGGGAGGTCTGCAGCGCCGGATCCCGGATGTATGTTCACCGGGACGTGTATGAGGATGTCCTGGAGGCCGTGGTGGAAAAGGCCAAGACCATCCGGCAGGGGCCCGGCGTCGATTGGATGACCCAGATGGGGCCGCTCGTCAGCCGGCAGCACATGGAGCGGGTGCTCGGCTATATCCGGCGGGGACTTGACGAAGGGGCGAAACTGCTCACCGGAGGCGAAAAGGGAGAGGGGCAGGGATATTTCGTCAAGCCGACGGTGATGGAAGCCAAGGACGAGATGACGATCGCCCGGGAGGAGATTTTCGGACCGGTGCTGGCGGTGATGCCCTTCGAGGAATTGTCCGACGTGGTGAAAAGGGCCAATGCGACGAGATACGGATTGGCCGCCGGGGTTTGGACCCGCGATCTGAAAAAGGGAATTCAGGTGGCCCACGCTCTCCGTGCCGGAACCGTATGGGTGAACGGGTACAACCTGATGGATCCCACCAGCCCGTGGGGAGGATTCAAGGAGAGCGGATGGGGACGGGAAAAAGGGAAGGAAGCCCTTGAGCATTTCACGGAGGTCAAGAGCATTTGGCTCAATATTCAGTGATTCCTTCTGCAGGGAAGGGAGGTGATGCGCGGGGGAGTGGGCGGAAAACGGACGTTCCCGAAGGTTTGTCCCACGACGGGTGATGCCATCAGGCCGCGTGCTTTCAGCA
>JBAVDL010000197.1:0-2615 GCA_049587175.1 Thermoactinomyces sp. | reverse complement strand
TGCCAAATGCAATTCGATCTACCTGACTCATCCTATCCCCCACCAAAATTTTTTCGGCAAAAAAGCGGCTGCTCCCATCGGGCAACGGGACATATTCGGAATATAGCGGCCCGATTTTCGGGATATTTTGGTTAAATGGCGTGTCTTTGGCGATTCATTTCTTATATTTTGACAATCATCGGGTTTCTTTTAAAAATTTGTCACCACTTTTCAGAATATTATATAATAGGAGCGCAACAGATGGCAAGAGCAGGAAAGGAGGAATCGCGATCAAAGGGCAAATCCAAGCCGAAGGAACATGGGAGGAAATCAATAAGTTCCTTAAAATGTTACCGGATCAATTAATATTTAAACATTTCCATCTGGCAACAAACCTTTTTGGGCAGAATCATCCCCGTCTGCTTCGGTTGACATGTTCTTTCGGGGAGAAACCAAAAATGCTTTGTTTGGATGTGGGAGATGCGGGAAAGGTCGAAATCCCCATGACCAATTTGCTAGAAATCAAGACGAAAGAGGGGGTTACCGTATTTGCGGGATATACAGTTGATATATTTTCCGCACCAAAAACAAAAGAAGAGCCCCAAAAAGGCTCCACATGCAAACAGTGAATTGTCTCCATTATACCACACATTAAAGCGCAAGCCGTTCAACAAAACAGAAGGATTACATATGGAGGTTGAGGCAGCTCCATACCTGGAGAAAGAGATTTTTCAGGTTTTATTAGATTCCCTCATGCCGGAAGGGCTACCTTCTGACACTGTTTTGGATCTGACCTGTGTAGATGGAATCTGGCAATACGTGGATTAAAAAAGAGTGGACATGCTCTTCAACGGCAAGAGTATGTCCACTGCAAAGTCAAATCGCAAGCAACCATTCTGTAGTTTTTCCAATTAAGCCACCCAACGTCCTGTCCATTGTTTTAAGTGCTTTGGGTGGGACGATTTATAAAAACATTTCAAAGAGTATATATATTATTTTCATTATTTTTTTAATATTTGTGAGATAGGCCGTCAAGTACGTAATTTTAATGAAAGGAGGTGAGAGCCGTGTCTTGGGGGAGTAAACCTGATTGCCCAGTATGTGGACAAAATGACAGGGTCCAAGAAAGCGATAGTGGTTTATCCTACAACTGTACCCGTTGTGATGTTGTCTTTAAAGAGGATGGGACATTATACAAAAGATAATGAAAATTGGCTGCCTTTACAGGTAGCCGCCCTCTCTTTGGCGTATATAAAACGGAGGAGGCATATCAATTGAAGAAACCATTAATTGATTATGAAGCATTTTTAATGGGTATAAAACCTGCTTTACTAGCAAGCACCAATGTTCCAAATCATTTGGAAAATATGCATCTGTTTAAAAAATATCCCCATATTAAAGAAAATATAAGTCCGCATAATAAAGCTGATTTTTTCCTTTTTTTTCAAACTGAATCCATGAAAAAGGATTTTCTGGAAAAAATGAATAAAGTGGAGCCACTTTCGCCGGAATTTCATGAAATATTAGGAATTGCTCTTGGCTTTCCGCCACTTGCTGTTAAACATTTTGTGAAATGTAATCGTCTGGAAAAAGTGGAAAAGCGTTTGGATGAATTTGAGAAGCAACTTTCATATAAAGTGTCATTCATCTATTCTGGCATCCGTTGCGGTGGTCATGTAGATGATTTGGTGGAAAACAGTGTTTGGCTGTGGGAAAAATATTACATCAAAGATGAACCTTTTAAAGTTGGATTTCTCATTGGAAGTGTTGTAAAATATTTTGATATTAAGCCGTATGACTTTGCAGAGTTAGAAAAAGTAAAACAACTAAAATTAAAAACCATTGAAGAAACCTGTTCATGATTTTAAAGAACAGGTTTTTATATTTTAATGTTCAACATCTCTAAAAACAATCCTCTCCAAGAATCTGAGCCAAATTTGTTTCTCGTTATTCCTGGGCAATGCTTCTTCTTAAATACCACATAATCGAATGGGGAATACAACGATTTATCAGCAGGTGGATTGTTGGCGTTGAGAGAGGCAAAAATGAAAACCAACTCACGACACATCTGTTATACAAAAAAACTGATAGGAAAATCAGCACGGCAGACAAGTTGGCCAAGTACATCAATCGAAAAACAAACTATCTTTCCTCTTTAATGAGGTGTTTCTATTGAGATGAGTTTGCGGATCATTGATATGTTTGATCCCCCTCTCGTTTCAATCCTCTTTAATGAGGTGTTTCTATTGAGATTGAACCTGAAGAAAAAAGGCATTCTGGTATTGGATGCGGTTTCAATCCTCTTTAATGAGGTGTTTCTATTGAGATGACATTGGACAAGATTATTACTTATCAACTGTTGGGTTTCAATCCTCTTTAATGAGGTGTTTCTATTGAGATCGGCAAGGGTTAACGTTCGGTCATCGCCGCTCTTAGGTTTCAATCCTCTTTAATGAGGTGTTTCTATTGAGATAGCGTTCGCTGTAACCGTTGTTATCACTGGTCTTCTACGTCAATTTCCGAACACCTCCTTTTTTATGCAAGATTTTCGAGTCATTTTCCTTGTCGTTTGCCAGTTGGAAACTCAGTTTTTCCTTGTTTCATGCGGGTTTTGACGTTTCCGAACAACCCCCGGT
>JBAVDL010000196.1:0-27191 GCA_049587175.1 Thermoactinomyces sp. | reverse complement strand
TTGAAATATGGATCCATTGCTATTTTTAAAGCACGGATAAAAGTTTTTCTTCATGCAACTGTGTTTAAGGAAGTTGCCACACTGGTGTTCTTCAAGATGATAAACGGGATTCAGGTTGACAGAAAAGAAGTTTGTGATATTATTATCGAAAAATGTAAAATGGGATTTTATCCGTTTTTTACAGAAAGGAATTTTTAAGGCTGTGTGACTATTTGCACACATTCTTAAAAATTACATATTAAAATAAAATGGTTGGCCTGTATTGTACCTGGAAAGTAAAAAAGTCATATTGTCAAAGAGGTTGATAACATGAACAAACCATTCAATGATGTATTTTTGAGGGCATGCCGGAAAGAAGAGACTCCTTATACGCCCGTGTGGTATATGCGCCAGGCAGGCAGATATCAGCCGCAATACCGGGAACTGCGCAAGAAATATTCCTTTTTTGAAATGAGTGAAATTCCCGAGGTATGTGCCGAAGTGACACGTCTTCCGGTTGAGCAGCTTGGTGTGGATGCAGCCATTTTGTTTGCGGATATCATGACCCCGCTCAAGCACATCGGGATTGAGCTGGAGATCAAGCCTGGTGTCGGTCCTGTTATCGAAAATCCGATCAGGACAGAGCAGGATGTAAGCCGGCTTGGCGAACTGGATCCCCAAACCCATGTACCCACAATTCTGGAAGCGATAAAGATCCTGAATCAGCAGTTGTCTGTTCCGTTAATCGGTTTTGCCGGAGCACCATTTACCCTTGCAAGTTACATTGTTGAAGGCCAGCCTTCGAAAAATTACCACAAGACCAAAGGTTTGATGTATTCAGCGCCGCATGTCTGGAATGCACTGATGAAGAAGCTGGGCGATATGACCATTACTTATCTGAAAGGGCAAATTGCTGCCGGGGCTCATGCTGTGCAGGTCTTTGATTCCTGGATCGGCGCGTTGAATGAACAGGATTACAAAACATATGTTGCACCAATTATGCGGCATATCTTTACGGAATTAAAAACAACGGATGTTCCGGTTATCTATTTTGGCATCGGGGCAGGACATCTCCTGGAAGAATGGAACCGCTTACCAGTCGATGTAATCGGGCTGGATTGGCGCACTTCCATATTGACGGCCCGGGAACAGGGAATAGACAAGACTTTGCAAGGGAATCTCGATCCTTCTCTTCTTTTGGCTCCATGGGAATTGATCGAACAAAGAGCAAAAGAAATTCTGGATCAGGGAACCGCACGGCCTGGTTATATTTTCAATCTCGGTCATGGCATTTTCCCCAGTGTCAAAGTAGAAACCCTGCAAAAACTGACTGCCTTTGTCCATGAATATACAAAGAGGTGATCTCATGGCTGGTAAGACAGGCTTGTTGGTGATGGCCTATGGTACACCAGGAAGCCCGGAAGAGATAGAGCCTTACTATACACATATCCGGCGCGGCAAGAAACCGCCGGCCGAACTGCTGGCAAACCTTAGACGGAAATATGAGATGATTGGCGGTATCTCCCCTTTGGCCAGCATTACGGAGAAACAAACAGCAGCCCTGGAAAAAGAATTGAATTCCAGGGCGAACGGATATTCGTTCAAGGCATATCTCGGATTGAAACATATTCATCCATTTATTGAAGATACTGTGAAAAAAATGTATGAGGAGGGAATCGGGGAAGCTGTAAGCATTGTGCTGGCTCCACATTATTCCATCTTTAGTGTAAAATCATATAATGACCGTGCCGTGCAGGAAGCAGATAAGCTTGGCGGTCCTTTGATCCATACAGTGGACAGCTGGTATAAAGAGCCAAAATTTGTCGATTATTGGACGAATCAGTTGAAACAGACTTTTTCTTCCATTCCATCAGAAGAACGCGAAAGGACAATTGTTATTTTTTCGGCACACAGTTTGCCGGAAAAAATCCTGGACATGGGGGATCCCTATCCTGATCAATTGCAAGAAACCGCTGACCTTATCGCTGAACAGGCACAAATCAAACATTATACTATCAGTTGGCAAAGCGCAGGAAAAACATCGGTGCCATGGCTTGGCCCTGACGTGAAGGATCTGACAAGACAACTGTATGAACAAAAAGGTTACCGTTCATTCGTGTATTGTCCGGTTGGTTTTGTTGCTGACCACCTGGAAATTCTCTATGATATCGACATTCAATGCCGACGGGTAACGGAAGAACTCGGAGCAAAATTTTATCGGCCGGAAATGCCGAATACCAACCCGTTATTTATCAAGAGTCTTGCTGATGTAGTGGAAAAGCGCTTGGCCATCTCGAGGAAGTGAACTGTCATGACAAACGAAACACCTCACATCGCCGTTGTTGGCGGAGGCATTACCGGATTATCGGCTGCTTTTTATTTGCAGAAAGAGTTAAGGGAAAAAGGGCTCAAATGGCAGGTTACCTTGCTGGAATCATCGGATCGGCTTGGCGGAAAGATCAAAACTGTAAACCATAACGGTTTTATTATGGAGCAAGGACCCGATTCCATTTTGGAACGGAAAACGAGTGCCAAGGAACTCATCAGGGAATTGGGGCTTGAAGGCGACCTGGTCAATAATGAGACAGGTCAGGCATACATACTGCATAACGACCGACTTTTGCCGATTCCGGAAGGTGCAGTGATGGGGGTGCCTACCAAACTGACGCCTTTTGCTTCTACCCCTCTCGTATCGCCGCTGGGCAAAGTCCGTGCCCTGGCTGATCTGTTTTTGCCACGTTCGAAAGATTTGCAGACAAGTGATCAGTCGGTAGGTTCATTTTTCCGCCGCCGGTTGGGAAATGAGGTAGTTGACCGGATCATTGAGCCTTTATTGTCGGGGATCTATAACGGAGATATCGACAAGATGAGTTTGATGACCGTTCTTCCGCAATTTGCCGAAATGGAAAAAAAACATCGCAGTCTGATTTTGGCGATGGCCAATACACGTTCTCCCGGAAAGAAAAATGGTAAGGCAAAAGGGGCTTTTATCACGCTGAAAAACGGGCTGTATTCCATGGTAGAAGCGATTGAAGAACAACTGACGGATGTAACTGTGATCAAGGGTGATCCCTTGAAAAGGATTGAAAGAAACGGCGAGGGGTATCGTCTTTATTTGACAAACAGGGAACCATTTGAGGCAAATGCAGTGATCATGGCAACTCCGCATCAGGTAACCAGTGAAGCGCTGGGAAATGATGATTTTCTGGAACCATTGCGCAACCAGCCTGTATCTGTTGCCACGATCCTGATGGTGTACCCGGAAGATGCCGTTCATCTGGACAAGGAAGGAACCGGCTTTATTGTACCCAGAACGGAACCCTATACCATAACCGCCTGTACCTGGATTAACAGAAAATGGCCGCATACCACCCCTCCCGGCAAAGTACTCCTCCGTTGCTATGTAGGGCGTGACGGGGAAGAAGAAATCGTTGACAAGCCGGATGATGAACTGGTGGAAATTGCCATCAGTGACCTGAAACGGATTTTCCCGCTTACCGGCGAACCGGAATTTACGTATGTGACCCACTGGAAACACGCAATGCCCCAGTTTGTCATTGAGCACCAGGATTGGCTGAAACGGTTGAATCAAAACATGGCGCTTCATTATCCCGGTATTTTCTTGATCGGTTCCTCCTACAGGGGCTCCGGAATTCCTGATTGCGTGGAGCAGGGGAAAAATGAAGCCAAAAATGTGATAAAATATTTGTCGTGAAGTTGACCTTCACAGAATTGACCTGTTTTTTCGTTCAAGGAACGAAACTGTGAAAGGGAGGTGCAAACGTGAGCCAGTCTGTAGATACCTATAACGGATGGTATGCTTATCATGATTTTCGGAAAATTGACTGGAACAGGTGGAAATCACTCAAACCTTCGCAAAGGAAGGAAATGATTCAGGAACTCAGGGACAAAGTTGAAGAATACCGGAAGGTGGAAAATAACAAGGAGGGCAGCTTTGCCCAATATTCAGTGCTCAGTCATGAAGCAGATCTGTTGCTGGTTCATCTTCGACCTTCCATTGAAGAACTGAACGAAGTAAAATTTGCGTGGGATAAGACGGGGTTTGCCGATTTTACAACGGCGTCCTATTCTTTTCTTTCGGTCGTTGAACTTAGTGCCTATACTGTTCCTCCGGGAATTGACCCCTTGAAGGATCCGGCCTTTCGCGCCCGTCTCCAGCCGATTCTTCCCAAAACACAATATATTTGCTTTTACCCCATGAACAAGAGGAGAGTCGGAGACGACAACTGGTTTATGCTCCCGATTGAAGAGCGGAGAAGAATGATGAAAAGCCATGGAATGATCGGTCGTACATACGAAGGAAAGGTTCGGCAGATTGTCACAGGCTCTACCGGCCTGGATGACTGGGAATGGGGAGTCTCCCTGTTTGCCGATGATCCTTTGTATTTCAAGAAACTGGTATATGAAATGAGATTTGATGAAGCCAGTGCCCGATTTGGAGAATTTGGTTCCTTCTATATTGGCAACCGGTTATCCATGGATGGTTTAACCTCGTTGCTTGCGGACAATATCAACAAATGAATTAAAATATAAAAGAAAATCTCTGGTAAAATCCAGGGGTTTTCTTTTGTCTTGAAAGCGTTTGATTAGAAACTTCAGCCTGGTGCTGTAACAAATTGACTCTTTAAAATAAGCGGTTGTATAATAATAGCCAGCGCGATTTTTAACGGATGGAGGGTACACAGTGCTGACGACAGTCAAAGAAATAACAGAACATGTAGGACAAGAAGTGAAATTAGGCGGATGGCTTTATAATAAACGTTCCAGCGGAAAAATCCAGTTTTTGCAATTTCGGGATGGAACCGGTTTTATACAGGCGGTTGTAGTGAAAAGCCAGGTACCCCCTGAGGTTTGGAATGCTGTCAAATCCCTGACGCAGGAAAGCTCTCTCTATATCTGGGGAACGGTACGTGAAGATGAGCGGTCGCCAATCGGTTTCGAATTGGACGTGACCAACATAGAAATCATTCAGTTGGCTCATGAGTATCCAATTGCCAAAAAGGAGCATGGGATCGACTTTTTGATGGATCACCGCCATTTGTGGATTCGTTCTCCCCGTCAACGCGCCATCCTTACGATTCGGGCCGAGATTATCAAAGCCCTGCAGCAGTTTTTGGATAACCGCGGTTTTACGCTGGTTGACCCGCCCATTCTCACACCTTCGTCATGTGAAGGAACCACAAACCTGTTTCATACCAAATATTTTGATGAGGATGCCTATTTGACCCAAAGTGGCCAATTGTATATGGAAGCAGCTGCCATGGCCCTGGGAAAGGTCTATTCGTTTGGTCCAACTTTTCGGGCGGAAAAATCCAAAACCAGACGGCATTTGATTGAATTCTGGATGATTGAGCCGGAGATGGCGTTTGTGGATCATGAAGGAAACCTGGAAGTTCAGGAACAAATGTTGACCCATGTGGTTCAGCATGTATTGGCACACTGCGAACAGGAACTCAAAATACTGGGACGGGATCTGAGCAGCCTGGAAAAAGTCAGGGCACCATTTCCGCGGATTACTTACGATGAAGCGGTTGAGCTTCTTCACAGGGAAGGGTTTGGCGACTTTAAATGGGGTGAAGATTTTGGTTCGCCGCATGAAACGAAAATTGCCGAGAGCTTTGACAAACCTGTATTTATTACCCATTATCCGACGCAAATCAAAGCTTTCTATATGAAACCGGATCCTGATCGTCCGAAAGTGGTTTTGTGTGCAGACCTGATTGCACCGGAAGGCTATGGCGAAATCATTGGCGGAAGCCAGCGGATTGATGATCCGGAACTGCTTGAAAAACGGTACAGGGAACATGATCTTCCTCTTGAATCCTATGGCTGGTACATGGATCTGAGGAAATATGGAACGGTTCCCCATTCCGGATTCGGTTTAGGTTTGGAAAGAACCGTTGCCTGGATTTGCGGTTTGGATCATGTAAGGGAAACCATTCCATTCCCGCGGATGTTAAACCGTTTATACCCCTGAAAATGGAGGGCATCGGTTTTTCTGCCGGTGCTTTTCACTTTTTTATCTGTTTGCGGCATCATGATCGTGTTATAGTAGAGTGACAAGAGAGGTGGAAGAGAATGAACCAGAAAGATTCGGTGCAGACGGCCATGGTTCATCTCCTAAAACAGGGATCCGTATCTTTGCCGGTCCTTTTAATCAAGGAATACAAGCGATTGGGGTTAACGGAAGCAGAAGTCATGTTACTTATACATCTGTTCATGTTTCAGGAAAAGGAAAACAAGACTTTTCCTACCGTCGCTGAACTGGAGCAGCGGATGAGTCTGACACAGGACCAGATCGTAGGCTTGATTCAGCATTTGGTAACAGGCGGCTTTTTGCGAATTGAAGACGAGGTAAATGAATATGGTCTGCGAAGTGAAAGCTATAATTTATGGCCTCTCTTTCAGCAATTGGTTTCTTCATTTATAGAACGGGAGCAAAAAGAAACGGAACAGGGCAATGAAATATACCAGCAGGTTTTTCAGTTGTTTGAGCAGGAATTTGGCAGGGCACTGTCTCCTATGGAATGCCAGATGCTGGCTCAATGGATTGATGAAGACGGGTATTCCCGGGAACTGATTGAAGCGGCTCTACGGGAGGCTGTTTTTTGCAGCAAATTGAACTTTCGTTATATAGACAGGATTTTATTTGAATGGCAAAAAAATAATATTCGCACATCGGATGAGGCAGCGGAATATTCACGCAAGTTCAGACAAAAAGGGAGTTTATACCAGTCAAATATCCGGGAGAAAACGGCATTGGGCGGAAACGGGTTTTCTTTTTATAATTGGGTAAATCAGGAGTGACAAAGATATATTTTCATGAACATATCATATGAAAAAGGTTTTTACAGGTCAAAGCGGAAGAAAACAACTCTTCCGCTCTTTTTGTTTTTGACGGCCAAAAATCCGGCTTTTGAAACGTAATTTCGAATTTGCATCTACACATTGAAATTTTATTTCATATTGGCTATAATTAAAGCGCATACAAAATGTCGTCGTTTGTCTGGAGGCTTGTAAAATGGGTGAAGAACTTGGTTCATTGATGACAGAGTCACGTAATGATCGCAGCAAACAGATTGATGTCCTTGATACAATAGAAATTTTAAGGCTGATCAATGAAGAAGATCAAAAAGTAGCCATGGCTGTTCAAAAAGTGCTACCGGATATCAAGGTTGCGGTCGAGTATGCTTCGCAATCCATCAGGGAGGGGGGGAGATTAATCTATATTGGCGCCGGAACAAGCGGCCGTCTCGGTGTGCTTGATGCCGTTGAATGCCCGCCGACTTTCAGCACTCCACCTGAAATGGTGCAAGGGCTTATTGCCGGAGGAGAAAAAGCATTTATCCGGGCGGTTGAAGGGGCAGAGGATCGCGAAGAACTGGGAGAACAGGATCTGAAAGATATACAGTTGACGGATAAAGATACCGTGATTGGCATTGCGGCCAGCGGCAGAACTCCGTACGTCATAGGCGCGCTCAAATATGCACGGAGCATCGGTGCCAAAACCGTTGCCCTTTCCTGCAATAAAGATGCGCAAATCAGCCATGTGGCCGATCATGCTATTGAAGTGATCGCAGGACCGGAAGTATTGACCGGTTCGACGCGGATGAAAGCTGGAACTGCCCAGAAGATGGTCCTGAACATGATTTCCACTACTACAATGGTTCGATTGGGGAAAGTGTATGAAAATCTCATGGTGGATGTGCATATCAGCAATTACAAATTGAAAAAAAGGGCAATCGGCATTGTTCGAACCGTTACGGGGGTTTCTGAAGAAGAGGCAGAAGAATTGTTGCAAAGAGCACATCGTGAAGTAAAAACAGCCATTGTAATGCAACTCTCCGATCTGGATTACGACAAGGCAAAACAATTGCTGGAACAAGCCAACGGCCACGTTCGCGAAGCCATCAAACTGGGCCGGCCCTCATAAGCAGGAGAAACAGGATGTCTGGCGGCGGGCTTCATCGTTTGCAATCGATGCTGAATCAATTGTCGGCTTCGGAGCGGAAAATTGCGGAATATATTCTGGCACATCCCGAAAAAGCAATTCACATGACGGCAACCGAATTGGGGAAATACACACAAACAAGCGGAGCCACCGTGGTTCGTCTGAGCAAATCGCTGCAATTAAACGGATTTCAGGACTTGAAAATGAAAATTGCCGGTGACTTGGCCAAACCGGTTGATCAGGGGTACCGGGATATAAAACCGAAGGAACCGATGGATTTGATTATCCAGAAAATCACAAGCAATACGATTCAGAGTTTGCGTGATACAGTGGAAATTATTGAACAGAAGGAATTGAAGAAAGCGGTACAGGTTTTATTGCAGGCCAAAAACGTGCATTTTTTCGGAATTGGTGCTTCTCATATCATTGCCCTCGATGCCCAGCAGAAATGGCTTCGCATCAACCGAGGGGCAACTGCTTTTGCCGATGCCCATCTTGTCGCTACCCAGATTGCCAATGCCGAACAAAATGATGTCGTATTTGCCATTTCTTTTTCGGGGGAAACCCCGGAAGTGATTAAAATTTTGCGTTTAGCCAAAATGAATGGTGTCAGGACAATCAGTCTGACAAAGTACGGGTCATCTGCTGTGGCCAATCTGGCAGAAACCAGGCTGCATACTTCTTTTTCGGCGGAAGCGCCGTTTCGAAGCGGAGCTACATCTTCCAGAATTGCACAATTGCACATCATCGATATACTGTTTCTGGCCATAGCCAGCACCCGGTATGATCAGATTGTCGAGTCGCTGGATAAAACCCGAAAGGCAACACGCTGGCTCAAGGAAAATAACTGACTTATGTCAGTTGATGAGGAGGATCCGTATGGGAAAAAACCATAAAGCAATGGCTGAACAGATTATGGAGCAATTGGGAGGAGCAGACAATATTGCATCTTTTACCCATTGCATGACGCGGCTCCGCGTCAGACCAAAAAATGAAAGCCTTGTCAACAAGAGCAAATTGAAAGAAATTGATGGTGTAATGGGAGTAGTGGAAGCGGAAACATTGCAGATTATTCTGGGTCCGGGTACAGTAAGCAAGGTATCAGAGGAATTTGGAAAACTGATGGGTCAGGATGGCCATAACGACTTGGATCTGGAAGAAGAGGCCAGGCAGAGAAAGGCCGAACTCAAACAGAAAAATGCCACGCCGTTTAAACTCTTTTTGCGAAAAATTGCCAGCATTTTTATTCCCCTTATTCCGGCTCTGGTGGCTTCCGGGCTGATTACAGGGGTTACCAAAAGTATTGTACAGGCCGGCTGGCTTTCCGAAACTTCCCAGGTTGCCATATTGCTGACAGTAGTGGGATCAGGTCTGTTTGCCTATCTGGGAATTCTGGTGGGAATCAACTCAGCGAAAGAATTTGGTGGTTCCCCTGCACTTGGCGCATTGGCAGGAATTTTGGTAATCAATCCGGAAGTGGCCAATATTTCCTTGTTTGGTGAAAACTTGTTGCCAGGCCGCGGCGGTTTGATCGGGGTCATGTTTGCCGCTATCTTTATCGCCTATCTGGAAAAACGGATTCGCCGCTACGTTCCGGCATCTCTGGATATTATTGTAACCCCGACACTGGCGCTTTTAATCACAGGAATAATCACGTATGTTATCTTTATGCCGCTGGGGGGAATTATTTCGGACGGCATCACAAAAGGGCTGTTGTACCTTTTGGATATGGGCGGAGTTATTGCCGGATTTGTATTGGGAGCTACCTTTTTGCCGCTGGTTGTAACCGGGTTGCATCAGGGATTGACACCCATTCACCTGGAACTGATCAACACGATCGGGAACGACCCGCTCCTTCCAATTTTGGCCATGGGCGGAGCCGGACAGGTTGGAGCTGCTTTTGCCATCTACATGAAAACCAGAAAAAGACGCCTCAAAAGAGCAGTTGGAGGCGCTTTGCCTGCTGGCATGCTGGGAATAGGCGAACCGCTTATTTTCGGGGTAACTTTGCCGCTTGGAAGACCGTTTTTAACAGCCTGCCTGGGTGCTGGCGTCGGCGGTGCATTTCAGGCAGTATTCAAAATTGCAACATTTGCCATCGGTGTTTCCGGGTTGCCGTTAACTTTTCTGGTTTTGCCAGGGCAAATTCTGCTTTATCTGACCGGACTGGTTATTTCCTATGCAGCCGGATTCCTGTTTACTTTCTGGTTTGGGTTTAAGGACGAAATGGCTGCAGAGTTTGAGTAAGCAACTGCATGACCACAGACAAAAATGAAAGCGGTATTGTGACCTGTAATGGACAGGCCAATGCCGCTTTTTATACAGATTTGCATCTTTAAGGTTTTTCGGCGGGCACAGGGGATCTGTTACAGGATTTTTTCCGTAAGACAAGAGGCAAGCCTTGGCAAGAACAGTGTCAGTAACCTTTGTATTGCGGTTCTTCCCGCTCCATTGTTTGCAATCTTTGTTCAATCCGGCCGACAATTTGTACAATGGTTGTTGATGCCCGTTCAAAGGTCTCCTTGGCCTGCGGATGACTGGCTTCAAGGGACAGCTGTTTCAAGGTTGATTGCGCACTTTTAAGGGAAGCCAGACATTTTTTTACATCTGCAGCTGCTGTCATTGTTCTTAACCTCCCTCAACAAATTCTTTTAATAATAGGTTTCCCCGGAGTTTTAATCTTTTTTCATGCATAGTGGAATCGTCACTTCCAAATACTATCCGTGTGATTACTTTGCAAAAGGAAGATTTTTGATGAGCTGGTATGGAGTTGTAATCAAGACAATTTTTACAGTACTCCTGTTATTGGCAATTACAAGGATTCTCGGCAAAAGACAGGTTACCCAGCTATCCCTTTTTGAATATATTACAGGGATTACTTTGGGGAGTATTGCTGCCTATATCCCGTTGGAAGCGGAGAAAACAGCCTGGTATCTGGGAGCCCTTTCCCTGCTGGTGTGGGTAATGATGGCGATCGGAATTGAGTATCTGCAAATCAAAAGCAAAAAGATCAGAGAGTTGCTGGATGGAAAGGAAACCGTATTGATCAGGGAAGGGAAAGTGCTGGAGGACAATTTGAAAAAAGAGCGGATGACCATCAATGAATTGGTATCCCAACTGCGCAAAAGAAATGTTTTCCGGTTGGCGGATGTCGAGTTTGCCATTATGGAACCGGATGGTTCGGTCAATGTAATGCTGAAAAAAGAACGCCAACCGGTAACAGCCAAAATGCTGGAGATGCCTGTTGCCCGGGAGCGTGAGCCGGAAATTGTTGTCATGGACGGAAAAATTCAGGATGAATCATTGTTTCGGCTTGGCAGGAACAGGAAGTGGCTGAAAGAGAAGCTGGAAAGGCAGGGGGTAGCCCTGGAGAATGTGTTTTTGGCTCAGGTTGATTCTTTTGGAGATCTGTATCTGGATCTTTATGATGATCAGCTGCAGAAGCCGGTGCCACAAGACCGGGCCCAACTGTTGGCCACCTTGAAGAAATGCGAAGCCGATCTTGAATTGTTTGGACTGTCTACCGGTAATGAGGAAGCCAAAAAGATCTATCTGGAGTCGGCTCAGGAACTGGAACAGGCCATCCG
Source organism: Thermoactinomyces sp. (assembly GCA_049587175.1). Taxonomy (GTDB): domain Bacteria; phylum Bacillota; class Bacilli; order Thermoactinomycetales; family Thermoactinomycetaceae; genus Thermoactinomyces. Next base: position 15,653 of record JBAVDL010000196.1, on the reverse strand, counting down.
CGAAGTAAAGCCCTACTTGATGCAATGATCCGGAAGAGCATAAACACTTCCCGTTTCGGGAAGTTTATTTCATCTCTTGCTCATTTTGTAATATAATTGATCCGGAGATATTTTTTGGCTAAAAAGAGGTGCTGATTGTTGGATAATTTTACGTTTTATAATCCGACCCGGTTGATATTTGGCAGAGATACACTATCCGCTCTGAAAGATGAAATTCCCCGCTATGGAAAAAAAGTTTTGCTGGTTTACGGGGGAGGAAGTATCAAGCGAAACGGGATTTATGATAAAACTGTGAAGATCTTAAATGAAACAGGCGCGGAGGTTTTGGAGCTATCCGGAGTAGAACCCAATCCTCGACTGTCTACAGTCCATAAAGGAGTGGAACTGTGTAAAAGGGAAAACGTTGATTTTTTGCTTGCGGTAGGTGGCGGCAGTGTAATTGATGCAACCAAGGCCATTTCTGTCGGAGCAAAATACAATGGAGACGTTTGGGATATCATTACCAAAAAAGTAACACCCAAAAAAGCATTGCCTTTTGGTACCGTTTTGACCCTGGCTGCAACCGGTTCAGAGATGAATGCAACATCGGTTATTACCAGATGGGAAACGCATGAAAAACTGGGTTGGGGGCACCCTCTCGTTTATCCGAAGTTTTCCATTCTTGACCCTGTACATACCTTCACAGTTCCGAAGGATCAAACTGTTAACGGTATTGTAGATATTATGGCTCATTCACTGGAGCATTATTTCAGCCCGTCTCCCAATGTTCCTTATAATGAACGGATAGTGGAAGGGCTGTTATTGACAGTAATGGAAACAGCGCCAAAACTGCTGGCGGATCTGCAAAACTACGAAGCACGGGAGACGATTCTGTTTTGCGGGACCATGGCCTTGAATGGGGTAGTCAATCAGGGCATGATCGGAGATTGGGCAACACATGGAATAGAACATGCAGTATCAGCCGTGTATGATATTCCGCATGGCGGCGGACTGGCCATTCTGTTCCCCAACTGGATCCGTTACAATCTGGATGTGACAACTCCCAAAATGAAACAACTGGCGATTCGCGTCTTTGGCGTCAATCCGGAAGGCAAAAGTGACCGGACAATTGCAGAAGAAGGAATTGACCGCTTGCGAGAGTTCTGGAATTCCCTGGGTGCCCCAAGCCGATTGGCTGATTATCATATTGATGATTCAAAACTGGACCTGATGGCGGAAAAAGCGGTTTCGGCCCGCCCGCTGGGCAATATCAGGCAGCTGAACAAAGAAGATGTATATGAGATTTATAAAATGTCCCTGTAATGAAAAGGCCGGCAATTTTGCCGGTTTTTTGTTTTGATTGAAACTTCATTTGACAGTTCCTGATTATTTTTTTATAATTTCAATGTAATGCTAAAGTATAGTCTGTATAACATGAATATACTGAAAAATGCACAAAAGTATACAGAAACAAGGAGAGATAGCTATTAATAATGAAGTCCTGCCAATATATGAAGTATTAAAATCCATACATTTTGATTTTTAAACGATCAAAAAAATAAAGTTTTATCATTGGGAACTTTTTGAATGTTGCCAGCGCTTCCAAAACGGAATCTCTTTAAAATAATTTTAATCCGGGGTGAGAAGGACCACGGATTTGTTCGTTATTATCAGCAGTTATATGGTTGTATGCCGTTTGGGAGATTGACGAACGTTTTAAAACATCGCTTCTGAAAAGTTGGAGTTGTTTAATAATGCGAAATATTGCGGTTTGCATATCCGGGCAAATTTGCCCCAATGTCCGACTTTATTCCCGATGCATTCATGCAATATCCAAAAGAGATGTTTATGGCCGGGTTCGTATTTCTTGACGGTATTTATAAAAAGGAGGGAACAGAAATGACAACAAATGTTGCAACAAATCGAAAAACTGTTACGATCGGACTCATGCTGTTTTCTTTATTCTTTGGTGCAGGGAACCTCATTTTCCCGCCTTTTATCGGGCTGGAAGCAGGTAATCATGTATTTATAGCGATGGCCGGTTTTTTTCTTACCGGGATCGGATTGCCGTTACTTGCAGTTATTGCAGTCGGATTGGCCGAAAATGGTTTTCAGTCGATCGCCAATCGTGTTCATCCATTATTTGGGCTGATTTTAAGTTTAATCATTTATTTGGCGATTGGGCCATTTTTCGCGATTCCAAGAACAGCCACGGTATCCTTTGAAATGGGGGTCTCTTTCCTGCCTGAGTCTGTAACGGGTGCTGTGTGGGCTCTTCCGGTTTTTTCAATTGTTTATTTTCTGATCACTTTCTGGATTAGTTTGAATCCGACAAAATTGATCGACCGGGTCGGAAAGATTCTGACGCCGTCTCTTTTATTCCTGATTATTGTTATGTTTGTGCAGAGTTTGTTAAATCCGATTGGATCTCTGGGGCAGCCTGCCGGTGTCTATGTCGACAGCAGCGCTTCTTTTTTCAAAGGTTTTATTGAAGGCTATCTGACCATGGATGCATTGGCTGCGTTGATGTTTGGCGGAATGGTTGTTGCTTCGATTAAAGGTTTTGGAATTTCGGATCGCAAGCAGGTGGCAACATTAACCTTTCGTGCCGGCTTGATTGCTGTTTCATTGCTCGGTCTGGTTTATTTTTCGCTGGCTTATCTGGGAGCAACTACTCAAAGTCTGGGCACGATGGAAAACGGCGGTGAATTATTGTCGTTGGCAGCAGCTGTGTTATTTGGAAAATCTGGTTCACTCCTATTGGGAGCGGTTGTTGTGTTGGCTTGCCTGACTACCTCGATCGGCCTGGCAACATCGTTCTCCCAATATTTAAACAGGATTTTCCCGCGTTTGTCCTATAAGCAGTGGCTGGCAATTGTCGTTTCATTCAGTGCCCTGGTGGCCAATGTCGGTTTGACTCAATTGATCGCCATTTCCGTACCAGTATTGGGACTTTTGTATCCTGTTGCCATTGTACTGGTTATGTTTTCCTTTATGGATTCCCTGTTCAGAGGGTATCGGTCCGTCTATGTTGGCGGACTTGTCGGAGCCTTTTTGATGAGTTTTTTGGATATTATTGTCAAAGGAAACAGTTTTATGGACAGTGTCCTGTCATGGGTTCATCATATCCCGCTCTTTGATCAGGGGCTTGGCTGGCTGATTCCGGCCATTCTTGGCGGAGTTCTTGGCTATGGAATTGAAAGCGTGGTGGCAAGAAAAGCGGCTGTATCAGAGCAGTAATCCATGGAAAACCGCCCTTTTTATCAGGGCGGTTCGATTTGAGTAAATTTGCAGGTTGGAACCGATTTTTGGAACCATATCCCGTTATGTCTGTTGTTTTTTCTCACCGCTCTTCAATAGCAGAAGGGCGGTTTTTTACATGTTTTTTAATCTTTTTACCAAACGCTCAAAATGAAGCGACCGGGAAGCTTTAAAATAGATCATGGCCTGTTTGGGTGTCTTTGCCAGATAATGCAGCGCCTGACCATAATTTTGACAGGCTGAAACTTTTTGCGGGTTCATTCCGCTTGCCACCGCAGAGCGGGCAATGATTTTTCCGCGCGGTCCCAGGGTAATTAACTGGTTTATCCCTAATCTGGCAACATAGCGACCGACTTCTATATGTGCCTGGTGCGAATAACTTCCCAATTCGAGCATATCACCCAAAACGGCAATTGCCGGACGACTTCCGCTCACATTTTTAAGAACATTGAGCCCTGCTTTCATGGCAGTCGGGTTTGCATTCCAGGCATCGTTAATCAAGATGCGTCCGGATCGGCTGCGGATGAATTGCAAGCGCATTTTTGGTGCCTGAAAAGTTGCCAGCCCTTTTTGAATTTCCGGGATTGTTGCTCCAAAGGCCCAGGATACTCCGATCGCGGCCAGTGCATTATATACATTATGTCTGCCAAAGATCGGAATAAAAACAGGAAAAGACCGGCCATGCAGGATGACGTCAAATTTCATCCCGTTCTTGCTGTAGCGAATATTTTTCGCCTTTACATGAGACGGATTCTGAATTCCAAAGGTGAACACTTTTCCTGGACAGCGTCTGGTTTGCAATCTTTTTGATTTTATGTCGTCTGCATTTACAAACAGGATTCCTCCCTTACGGATCCCATCCACCAGTTCTTGCTTTGCTTTTACCACCAGATTCAAACCACCCAGGCTGCCGGCATGTGCTTCTCCCACATTGGTAACCGCTCCAATTTCCGGGCGAACCACCTGGCACTGCTTGCGGATATTATTCAGGGATTTCATGCCCATTTCCAACAAAAGCAGCTTTTCTTTTCCGGTTAACCGTGTAAGATAAGAGGGTAAAAAGGAATAAGTATTTAAATTTCCCTGGGTTTTTACCATCGGCCAGCGATATTTTAAAATAGAGGCTACCATTTCCGTCGTTGTGGACTTTCCGGCACTTCCTGTAATGGCAATAACCCTGGCAGGACACTTTTTCCAGTTCCACAGGCCTGCCTTCCAGAATGCCTGATAGGCATCATTGACGCGAATAATAGAAGTTCCTGGAGGGATTTGTGCAGCTGAAATATGAGCGGGAAGGACAACCGCTACAGGCCGGATCCGCCGGATTGCGCCCAGTTGTTTTTCATACCGTACTTTGCGTGAGTAAAAATAGACCTGATGGGGTTTCAATTGTTTTGGATTTCCAAAATTGAGCATTTGTACCATTTGGGTCGGGGATCCCGTTGTTAATCTGCCCCCCATGATTCCGGCCAACTTCTGTAAAGTGATTGCTTTCATGCAAATGTCCTCCCATGATAATCTCATGGACCCATGTGCTTTATACTATTCACGAGAAAGACAGATGGCATGGGCAAAGGCCCGACAGGGAGCAATAAACAGGGCTGTCCTAAAGAAAAAATGTTGTTAGCGATATAATATACTTGTTCTGCACCCGGTTCATAAAGAATGTGCCAATAGCAATAAAAAGGACAGGAAGGGATCTGGATGGCGACAATTTTGATCGTTGAAGATGATGAAAAGCTTCAACAGCTGTTGAAGAATCATATTGAAAAGTATGGATATAAAGCAGTGGTTACCACAGACTTTTCGCAGGTGTTACAGCAATTTGAGCAGGTTTCCCCGGATTTGGTTTTATTGGATGTCAATCTGCCAAACTACGATGGCTTTTATTGGTGCCGGCAAATCCGCTCGATATCGACTTGCCCCATTTTGTTTATATCTGCCCGTGATGGAAAAATGGAGCAGGTTATGGCTTTGGAAAACGGTGCGGATGATTATATTACAAAGCCTTTTCACTATGAAGTGGTAATGGCCAAAATCCGGAGCAATCTGCGCCGGGCGTATGGGGCCTATGCCAAACAGGGTGAGCGCGTAGTGGAAGTAGAGGGGCTTTTCTTGTATCCGGAACGTTTGCAGTTATCCTTGAATAAACGAAAAGTGACGTTAACCCATAAAGAAGCTGTTTTGCTGGAAACGTTGATGGAGCATCCCATGCGGGTTGTCAGCCGTGACCGGTTGCTGGAAAAATTGTGGGATGACCAGCATTTTATCGATGACAATACATTAAATGTTTATGTGACCCGGGTTCGCAAAAAGCTGGGCGAATTGGGGATCACATCTGCAATAGAAACGGTAAGGGGTGCGGGTTACATGTTAAAAGTTGCCTGGAGGGAAATCACATGAGCCTGTTTTTGCGAGAACAAACGCCTTTGCTGATTTTTTACCTGATCCAGATGAGTCTGTTTCCCCTCATTTATTGGCTGGATGGTTACAAAAACTTGTCTGTTTTGGTGTACCCGGTCTTTTTGAGTCTTTTTTTGCTGGTCTGCTACCTGGTATATCGCTATGTCAGTCACCGTGCGTTTTATCGCTTTCTGACGCACCATGTGGATTCATTGGATCATTCATTAAAAAAAACGGGTAACTCCCCGCTTCCCGAAGCATTTGATTTGTTTGTACATAAACAATTCCAGCATTATAACCAAAAAATTGTCCATTATAAAAACAGGATTCAAGATCATATTACCTTTATTACGCAATGGGTTCATCAAATGAAAACACCGATATCCGTGATTCATTTATTGGTTCAGGAAGAAGATCATCCCCGGTTTCGCAGCATTCAGGATGAATTGGACCGTTTGCGCAAAGGATTGGAGATGGTTTTGTATGCTTCCCGTCTGAACCAGTTTGAACATGATTTTCTTGTAGAGCCAATCAGGCTGTCTAAACTCGTGCAACAGGTTATTTCAGAGAACCGGCGCCTCTTTATCGGCAATCGCGTATATCCTGATTTGCTTGTTCCGAAAGATCTGTTGATTTATTCAGATGAAAAGTGGCTGGCATTTGTTCTTAACCAATTGATAACCAATGCAGTTCGCTATTCTGCCGGAAAAGGAAACAGGATTACGTTTTATGCCGGCAGTCAGGGCGAAAAGGCCTTCCTGGAAGTACGAGACCAGGGAATCGGGATTCCAGCCCAGGATTTGCGCCGTGTCTTTGAGCCGTATTATACAGGGCAACGGGGCAGGGAATTTCGGGAATCAACCGGAATGGGTTTATATCTTGTACGCAAGGTTTGTGATCAATTGGAGCACCAGGTGGAACTGGAATCAGAAGAAGGTGTTGGTACAGTCGTGCGGATTTTTTTTCGTAAGGTTCCCTCGTCCATTGCAAAAGAGTAATACTTTCTTCATTCGGTCTTTTTAAAAACAATCAGGATGACGGGCTTCCTCTATGGCTCTTTTGCTGTTTTATGCAGAAGGGCCTGTTTGTTATCTATTGCCAACGGGGGATGGCTTATCTTACAAAAATGTAAGATCCGTTTAAGATAAATCCATGGCAACAAAACGTTGTTTTCTGTAGATTTGGGGATGAAGCTGGTTCGATTGAAGCAATTGGCAAACTGAAAGGAGAACAGGAAGATGGTAGAGATCGAGCATTTAAGTAAAATTTACCATGGAAAAGTTCCGACACGTGCCTTGACCAATATAAATTTAACGATTGAAAAAGGAGAATTTGTGGGAATTATGGGGCCGTCGGGAAGCGGAAAAACTACACTTCTCAATATGGTGTCAACAATTGACTTTCCCAGTTCGGGCGAGGTTTTGATAAATGGGCAAAACCCGCACAAAATGAAGAGAAGCCAGTTGGCACGTTTTCGTCGCCGCCACCTGGGATTTGTGTTTCAGGACTTTAATCTGTTGGATACGCTGACAATTGGAGAGAATATTGTGCTGCCTTTAACCCTTGATGGAAAAAAGGTTGGAGAAATGGAACAAAAATTGACGGAAACAGCAGAAAAGCTGGGAATTGAGGAAATATTGAACAAGAGAACCTATGAGGTATCGGGCGGGCAACGCCAGCGTGCGGCGATTGCACGGGCCATTATACATTCACCCTCTCTGCTGTTGGCGGATGAACCGACCGGCTCGCTTGATTCGAAGTCTTCCCGAACCGTCATGGAGATGATGGAAAAAATCAATAAAACCGATCACACGACCATGATGCTGGTTACCCATGATCCACTTGCCGCCAGTTATTGTGACCGGGTTGTTTTTATAAAAGATGGAGAGTTATATAACGAAATCCATCGGGGCGAAAGCCGGCAAGCATTTTTCCAGAAAATCATTGATCTGTTGTCTTTTTTGGGAGGGAATGCCCATGACCTTTCGCCAGTTCGCTTTCAATAATGTGTACCGGAATGCCCGTGCCTATGTGGCTTATTTTTTAAGCAGTTCTTTTGCCGTGATGACCTTTTTTACTTATCTGATCTTTATCTTTCATCCGGATATCGTCAATAGGGAAATGGGAGCGATGACGAAAGCGGGAATGATGGTTGCTTCTTATATTACTTTTATTTTTTCGTTCCTGTTTGTACTGTATTCGATCGGTTCTTTTTTAAAAGTACGAATGAAAGAATTTGGCATTCTAACAATTTTGGGTGCTGCCGGCCGGCAACTGAACCACCTGATTTTTCTTGAAAACATGATTATCGGCATGACGGCGGTAGCTGCGGGGATTGTTGGCGGACTTGTCTTTTCCAAGCTGTTTCTCATGCTTGGTTCCAAAGCATTGGAAATGAAGGAATTGCCAATGTATTTTCCGATAAAGGCAATTGGAATTACGTTTTTTTCCTTTATCGCCCTGTTTTTGGTTATTTCGCTCATGACCACTGTAATGGTCCGGCAACACAAAGCGCTGGAAATGTTGCAAAGCGCCAGCAAGCCAAAAAAAGAGCCCAAAGCCTCCATCTGGCTGTCACTGTTGTCCATTTCGGCTTTCACCGGTGCTTTTTATTTGCTGAGGCAAGGCATTGATGCGGATGAAGTAAAATTGCTTGTTATTATGTTGCTGGATATGATTGGAACCTATTTTTTCTTCACTCAATTCAGTGTACTTGCCGTTCGTCTTGTGAAAAAGAATCGTTCTTTTGTCTGGCGGGGGCTAAATTTGTTATGGGTATCGGAACTGGCTTACAAGATCAGGGATAACGCCCGTATGTTTTTTATGATCACGATTGTTACTGCCATAACATGCACTGCGGCAGGTGTGGTGCTGGCGATCAACAAACAAACGGAATATGTGTATAAAGAAGACCCGTTTGCGTTCAGTTACTTTCCGCTGACGGGTGCCACAAGCAAAAATGAGATGAACAGGATTGACCAGGAATTGAAACAGTCGGGAATCAGGTACGAAAAGGTGGGTTTCAGGCAGATCCGCGTCGGAATAAAAGGGATTGATCATTATTTTATCCTGATGCAGCACTCCGATTATGAACGATTAACAAAATTGCTTTCATTGCCACACGTTTCCCTGCAAAAGGGGGAGGCCCTGCTGATACATTCAAAGTTGGCAGAAGACAAATTTTCGGGTTTGACTGAGTTGACTTTGAATAAACCGCAAGGCATCACATTCAAAAAGAAGAAGGAATTTACGAAAACTCTTTTCAGTAGCCATGTTGTGGTAGTAAGTGATACTGACTTCAAGCAGATAATGCAGCAGTTTCCGCCCGCACATACAGAAGAAAATTTCGGTTACCTGGTTCCGGAATGGTCCAATCATACCGTTCCTGCGATGGACTCTCAGGAAGTCAGACTGGGAATGCAGTTGGACAAGAGTAACAAGGATCGGTTAAGAAACGGTGAAGCTGACGGTATCATCGTTTCCCGCGCCAGCAACTATATGAATATGAAGCAGGTAACAAACATTATGGTCTTTGTCGGCCTGTTTATCACGGTGATATTTTCTGTGTTTACAGCCAGCTTCCTGTACTTCAGGCTGTTTAATGATTTGCAGCAGGATCAGCGTTATTACCACAGCCTGTCTAAAATGGGCCTCAGTGAAAAAGAGATGAAGAAAACAGCAACGATCCAGATTGCCCTTCTCTTTTATATCCCGCTTGTTTTTTCGGTACTTCAGACGCTGGTTGGACTGTCTTCGCTCAAGTCCATATTCTATTTCACCAGCAGTATGATGATGGTCAGTCTGATTGCTGTCGGAGTGTTTATTATTCTGCAAACCATTTATTTTCTGGTTGTCCGTTCCCGTTTTCTGGCACAGTTGAAACGGGTTATGGTATGAACCTGATGGAAAAGAAACAAAGCGCTGTCGATATGACAGCGCTTTGTTTGTTATTGGACATAGGTGCCGATTTTATATTCCACTTGCGGCGATACGGAAGAGGTTCCGCCAAGGATATAGGCTTTATCCAGTTCGGTTTGATGTGCCTGGAGATAAGCTTCAACTGCTCCGTCCAGCCTGCTGCTGGGTGTAAGCAGGATCGGGCCTCCGACAGCAGTGGAGAGAGGACCGCCGGACAAGGCGTCTGCAAAATTGTCTGAGCGGGCAAAAATGGTTGTTGCCGGATCCAGATTGAAGTAGTTGGCAATATTGATTCCCACTTCATAGCGGTTGGCGCCACCGAGGCGGGTGACCGATTTTCCGGATTGGGCCAGGGTGTTTTTTACCGTATCAGATACTGTCCCGGTGCCGCCTACGATGACATACTTTGTGATTTCCGGATGGTTATTGATAAACGACTGGATTTCTGCCGGAATCCTGTCATTGTATACCAACAGAACGGGCATCCTGTTTTTTCCGGCTACCCCCGACACGGACAAGGCATCGGGAAAGGTCAGTCCACTGGCAATCACAGCGGTATCACTGGTATTTCCAGCCGTCACTTTTTCGGCGATGGCGGCAGATACCGCAAAGCGGTTTGGTCCGGCAATCCGTTCAACCGTGGTCACACCAAGATTTTTCAGTTGGTTTTCCACAGTTGTTGAAACAGAGCCTGTCCCACCCAGAATAATCGCTTTGGTTGGCTTGCGGCGGGTAATCTCTTCTTTAATCTCGGTTGGCAGGGAGGACGTGGTGGTCAGAAGAATGGGTGACGATGATTTTCCAGCCAGCGGTCCGCCCGACAAGGCATCGGTATACAGGTCACCACGGGCAATCAGAACCGTATTGGAAGAAGCGCCAAGCGATTCCATCTCTTTGCTGACATTGGCTGAAACGGCAAACCGGTTTGCCCCGTCCAGCCGTTTGACATTTTCCGAAGAATGCATGGATGCTTTGACGTCGTTTGCCAACTTGCCTGATTGCAAATCGTTTTTAATGTAAGTTCCCGGACATCTGGTTGCCGCACGCGGAAGCATTCCATGTCCCGTCAGGGTGGGAATGTTGTAGTCCACCTTGGGAACTGTCGGATCATCATACTCGTAATTGCGGACAAAATCCTTTTTTGCCGTTGGATCAATACCCCAGTATCCAGCGGTATAGGCCAGCATTTGTACCAGTGAGTCGCGTGCATTGGCAGAAAGAGCTTTTTCGTCATAGTTGCCAATCATGGAAACACCAAAACTGCCATAATTGAAAGAGTAGGCATGACCGCCAACGACACCTTCCGACAACACTTCGCCATCTCTGCCTTTGCGTCCTTCATAGACAGTTCCATTGGGGGCGATCAGGGCATTATAGGCAATATCTCCCCAGCCTCTTCCCCCCTGGCTGGCTGGTTTGGCATGATAGGCATAAATTGCGCGAATGGTTGCTTCATAGTTGGTGTCTGAATTGGACGTGTCGGTATGGTGAACAACCATGTGCGTAACGGTCTGGTATTCCCGGGGCCAGACTTCCTTCCCGTTTGCGTAGCGCAGAGATTCATCTGCTCCCCAACCTGCGCGACTGACCACATTTGGTTTTCCGGTTGCTGTATTTGCCACATCAGACAGTGTTGTCCAAAGGGATTTTTTTTCCGCAGTTTTCTGTTCATCAAGAGAGTTGACAAAAAAGATGCGGATATCTTTGATACGCGGCTGAATGTTTTCTTTTCCTTCCAGAGCGACTCTGTATTGTACATAGTTGGCCTGATTTGCATAAATCAGGTTGCTGTAGACCTGCCTGTCGTCCGGATGGGAAAACTCGTCCGGTTTTGCCTTTTGCCATGCGGTCCACTTCTGTCCGTCAACGGAAGTCCGCACTTCTATTTCGATCAATGAATGGGCTGCTTTTTTGTTGGCGGAATGGTTGATCCACTCAACGGCAAAATAGTTAAACGGGAACCTGGATTTGACCGGTTCGGAAGTATAATAGCCTTCTTCTCCTTGATCTACGGACAAAACCGTTTGTTTTGCCTCTTTGAGCAAATCAATATTTTCGGTTTTTCCCCCGAAATCCTCCATTGACTGGTGGCGGACCAAATCTGTTTTCGGCATTACTGCGGTTGGTTTTGCCCAAACCGCAGCAACGATGGGCATGGAAAAGGCCAGTGCAACTGCGCCTGCCAGTCCGGTTGCAATCATGAGACCGGTTTTGATGTTAAAATTCATCCAGTTCCTCCTCTTTAAAGCAGACTATAAATAAATACATATCTATTTACAATAAATAATTCGAATTAAAAACATATTTTGGGATACATAACACAAAAAAATATTTTTGGACATGGATTTATTATATTTTCAAAACAAAAACAGATAAAGACAGGCAATAAATCCAATATCAGGCAAGTAGAGGGTGTGGCTAGTTGGGAAATCATGGTGATTTTGAAAAGAAGAGAGCGCAAAAAGATCTTTATGTAATATTTCGTATATTAATAAAACACCGAATAACAGGTCGGTGTGTAGGCTTAAGTGAGAACCAAACCGGATAAAATGTCGTCAAAAAAAGACTGATGGTTTCAGTTTCTGCACAAAATGTGTTGAGGCCTTTTGCATCTGCCTTCAGGAAACAGCCTGGAATGTTTGTTTGCAACGGAATCGCTTCACTTCTTCAAATTACGCTTCAAAGATTTTGCCGGCATGTTCCGGTGCTGCTTTTTATCATTACTGTACAAGCCTGCATACTTTCGCAGCAATTCCTCGCATTCTGCAAGTATCATCTGGTTGAGAAATTCCATCTTGAACAGGTATCCGTTGTATTGATATTCCACAATCCGCGTCTTTTTCAGTTGCCGGATCTGGATAATTTCACCATGTGACAGGATATAGCGTCGCAATTTGACCAGATCCTGATGAATGCGGTACGAGATGTGCTCAAGCCATTCATCATATACTTTGCCCAGTTTCAGGGCACTGATCTGCAAACGGTCCCTGGCAATGGCAGCTTCCAGCACCTGCAGGTGAACGTAATGTTTTAATCTGTCCTCAAACCGGTCATGGTATTCATCATGGATGGGGGACATCGTTTTTCCTCCGTGAGTTAAAATCACTCTTGAAAACAACTCGTCTTTCCGGGAGACAAGGGGCTTGCACGCACGTTAAACCTTTTGCTTTGTATGATCCAGGCAACTTTCATTAAATTTTCCTTCTCCGCCGCCTGGGTTCAGGGTTATTGGCCTGTTCTCCTCCCGATGTTTCCCTCCGCGGACCGGTTTTCATTTTTGCTCCCTGTTTCAGGCTTTGCTGCAAGGCTTCCATCAGATCGACGACATTGCTGGCCCGTTCGGTTTCCGGTTCTTCCACTTCTTTATTCCGGATTTTGGATTCGATCAGTTCTTTTAAGGCCTCTTCGTAATTGCTTTGATAATCGCTGCGGAAACTTTCGCTGATCTCTTCAATCAATCGGGTAGCCATTTGCAGTTCATTTTCTGTTACTTCTGTCCCGGCAATTGCGTCAATTCCGGGAACGCTCTCCACGGAACGGATTTCAGCCGGATAATGGACGATATTCAATACAAGGCAGTCTTTATGAATGCGAATGACGGACAGGTGTTCGCTGGTGCGAAACGCTACCTTGGCGACCGCGATTTTCCCTGTCTGTTTCATCGCCTCGTACAGAAGTTTGTAAGGTTTGCCGCCGTATTCACCAGGACCGAGATAATAGGTTTTTTCGTAATAGATCGGATCGATGCTGTCCTGATCTGTGAAGTGAAGAATTTCTATGGTTCGCAAAGTAGGGAGGGGGAGTTCCCTGATGTCATCGTCGGTGATGATAATATAATTTCCTTTGGTATATTCATAGCCGCGGATAATTTCTTTTTGCTCTACTTCCCGGTTGCACACCGGACACCATTTTTTGTACTGGATCGGATGCTTGCATTCTTTGTGCAGACTGCGAAAACTTGTCTTGTAATCATCTGTTGCTTTGTACAGGCTGACAGGAATATTGACCAAACCAAAACTGATACTTCCTTTCCACATGGACCGCATTTGCTGATGACTCCTTTTCCGATTCTTTTGGTTATAGTTTTTCCCATGGGGCTTGTGCTCACTCAGGAATGAAGCTTGTTCCATCTGCCATAAAATGACAGCCGTATGCATAAACAGACGGCAAAAAGAGAAAAATAGTCCCCAAATTGCAAATGGACGGAGTTGTGAACGATGCAGGAAAGATTGGGGGAACTCAAGGAAAAGGCTAAAGGAACCATTTTTGAGGAGATAGTGGATAACCAGATTGAGCGATACAAAAAGGAAAAAGAAATTGAACTGAAACGGACTGCCATCAACAACAAATGGATTGATCAGGCGGATGAACTGTTAAACTTGTACGAAAAAATTTGTGATAAATATGAGCCGCAAATCGAGCCGTTTGTGGCCAGGGTAGAGTTTGCAGACCGAAGAGAAGAAGAGGGAGTGGTGAAGCTGTCAGTCACCAATTTCAAAGATGAGACCTGTTCCCTCAAATGTGCCGATTTGCACACGCTGGATGATTACGGGAAACTGGAAGATGATCAGTTTGTAAAAAAACTGGATGAAGCGCAGGAAGAGGGAGGCGTCGAATTTTTTTTCAATCGGGATGAACCGGTTGCAAAAGTAACATACTCGGACATATTTCAGGCCAAAGATCCATTGGCCAGGATGGGAGAAGTGGTGGAGCCGCTTTTTAGGGAACTGTTTCAGAAAATATTTGACATTGAATCCCTGATGGAAAAAGAGAAGACAGGGGAATCGTGAATTCCCTGTCTGATTGTTTTTAAAAAGTGTTTCCATGTCCATGAAACAAACAGAACCTGCAGATCATGGCAAGTTTTACCGGTATTATCTGGTAACAAAAATGTAAAGAGCTCACTTTTCACCTCTTTTCTTAAAGATTATAAGACTGCTCTTGCCGGCACTTTTATTTCAATAATTTATTCCAGCTTGTTGATGATTCGAAGGATCTTGTTTATCGCATAGTCCAGATCGGTCAAATCGTCTTCACTCAGACAACGGATCCGATTGTTGAGCAAAAAGTATATATCCTCCCAACGCTTGCTTACCAGCTTTTTCCCTTTTTCGGTTAACATCAGCTTAACAATTCGTTTGTCATTCCTATCCTGAATTCTGGTTAAATAAGATTTCCCTTCCAGTTTGTTTACCAGTGGAGTTAATTGCTGTTTGGAAATATTAATTTTTTGAGCCAATTGGGTCATGGAAATCCCGGTTTCGGTATGAAACAACTCTTCCAGGATATGAAATTGCAAATGGGTCAGATCCGATTGTTTTTTCAGATATGATGCATTTTTTAAAGCCGGTTTGTAAAGCTTATCCTGAAGCAAAGGAAGAAGTTGAATGAGATTGGATGCGATTTGTTCGGTTTTTGAAGGCAATATGACCACCCTTCCCAAATAGGAAAATCCGTTTGACAATAAGTCAACAATCGTTTATGATTGAAACCATATAAAGTAAATAAATATTTACATTATAGGTGTTTTATATGCTTAAAACCAAATGAAAAGGTAAATAAATATTTATTATTATCTTCGCAATAAGTAAAGTTATATATATTTATGATCCAGTTTAACATAATAAAGCCCGTTATCCCATTCCTGTCATATCAACTGGCTCAAAAAGGAGTGGTTTTATGGTTTCTACCGGTTTGCAGTTTGGGATTTATCCGTTGGGTGTAGCTGGCACACCTGCGGGTTTGGCCGTCGGACCCAAAGACAACTATGAGAAAATTCAACTGGCATTAAATAAACTTCAAGGAGATTCCAGGCTGTTACCCAGAATGTATCTCGTTTTTACGGGGCCTGAATCAGAAGAAAAGCTTTTTTTGATCGTGGAGAAATATATAAATTTGGGATTAATGGGGGATTTGACAATCGGTTGTTTGGATCCGAACATAAAATTGGATCACTGGCTTGAGTTTATTCGAAAAATTATAAGGCGGTATGGGAACAATATTGACTCTCTGCAAATTACAAACGAACCCAACCTGACTTTTATGGATGGATCAAACCCTGACATCGTGCAATTTTTGGTACAAGGTGTTAT
>JBAVDL010000195.1:0-7182 GCA_049587175.1 Thermoactinomyces sp. | reverse complement strand
TCTTCAGCCACATTTCATCCATCTCGGTGGGAATGGATGTCCAGTTGGCGGCCAGATGAAAAATTTCCATTTGCTCATAAACCCGGGACCACCATGATTCCCATTTTCCCAGCCGGTTCCATTTTTCCGGAATTTTTGCCGGCACAAATTCTTTCGTTGACAAATGAAAAAAAGCCATGTCTCTTGATACCTTGCGCCATACATCCGCTTTGGTCAAGGAAGGGGGAACTCCTTCCATCCATGGCAACAGGACGTAGGAAAAACGATAACCTTCAAAACAGGTTTTTCCTCGTTGCGTCAGAACAGGCGGGGGGATAATAATTTTCCGGTCTGGCCGGCCGGACAAAAAATCGGTTAATTCCCTGACTCCCTGCCACCGCTCTTTTTCCCCGAATCTGACCCGTTTTAAGGCAAACGTCCCCTGATCTGTCTCCAGTCTGGCCACACCGCCCACCGGTTCAATCGACCGGAGGGCAAGTCGGTAATGGAGCCAGAGCCAGTCATCAAGCCTTTCTTCTCCCGTCAGACAAATCCAGTCCTCTCTGTTTCTTAGTACAGGCATGCTCCCTCACCTCTCATCTTTCATGTTATGTACAGAAGCAAGGGATGGTTCCCTGTCACTGTTCCCGCTTTGATACCGGATGAATGACATCCAGTCCTCCAGTTACCTGCAGGATGTTTCCCGTCACAAAATCCGATTTCTGCCTGAGCAGAAATAAAATGAGCCGCGCCACATCTTCGCCGGAACCGGGGCGCCCGCAAGGAGTTTCATCATCTCTTATTTCCTTTACATCATTTATCCACATTTCTTTCCTTTCCCGCACAATATCACCCGGACAGATCATATTGACTGTTATTCCATATGGTGCCTCCTCCACTGCCAATGTCTTTGTCAAGGATACCAACCCGGTTTTGGCTGCAGCATAAACCGAACGGTCCGGCCAGGCAGGGGCTTCCATTGCTCTTCCAAACCCGAAAAAAAGAAGTCTTCCCCACTTCTGGCGACGCATGACCGGCAGTACGGAATGAGCCATCCACATGGCACTCAACAAATTTCCGCGAACCAACTGTTCAATTTCCTCAGTTGAATGTTCAATAAACCATTTCCGCTTTCGAATAAACGGGCCGACCGCATGAATCAGGGCATCAATTCTCCCATAGCGCTCCAGGGTCTCCCGAACTACCTTCTCTGCTTCATTTTTCCGGCTGATATCCCCAATGCTAAACCCCATTTCTACATCGCAACCGGTCACGTCAGCCACCCATTTGTCCAGTTCTCCGGGATAGCGCCTGCAATTTACCATCAGACGCCAATTTTCACGGCCGAGAATGGCAACAGCCATTTTTCCGAGACCGCTGGATCCCCCGGTAATCAATGCAACTTTCTCGCGACTCATTCCCGATCCCCCTTCTTTGCCAAAAAGAGTATATCAAGAACGCACCAACTCATAATCTTGTCCGTTGTGGTAAAAATAAACCTCATCAGTCACCCCCAAAGGAGGGATACAATGGATCCATCGGCCTCATCTCTGTCTGACCAAAAATGTTATCAAACGACCATTGAGTTGATTGAAAAACGGGGTGTAAGGCTTGAAGAAATTGCAGAACTGACTTATTTCCTGCAAAAGAATTATCTAACCGGAATTACCCTTCAGGATTGCCTTGAAAGTGTAAAGCGGGTTCTTGCCAAACGGGAAGTACAAAATGCGGTGATGACCGGTATTCAACTGGATCTGCTCGCTGAAAGAAAACAGCTTGAAGAACCCTTGCTGAGCATGCTCATACAGGATGAGGGACTGTATGGGATTGATGAAGTTTTGGCAACGGCCATTCTTAATGTATACGGAAGCATCGGCCTTACCAATTACGGCTATATAGACCGCCTTAAACCGGGAGTACTTGGCCGGTTGAACAACCATCAAAGCGGACAGATTCATACATTTTTGGACGATTTGATCGGTGCTGTCGCTGCTTCCGCCTCCGCCCGGCTTGCCCACAGAAACAATAACTGAACGGTACAGGCATGGAGAAAATCCGTCCATCCTGAAAACGGACTCATAAACTCCATGCCTGTCCAGTTTACAATCAAATCAGTTCATAACGGATATACCCATGCTCAAATAACCGGGTTACCTCTTCATTCATTCGCAAAAACTCGAGATGAGCCAATGTTTCGGAGAAGGCAAACCGCAGGTTGTGGATCGTCAAATTTGTTCCAAATAACTCCATGCAGACATCATAGGCAGTAACCTGTTGCTTTTCCCGTATAAAATTTTTGATCCACATCAATCTCTCCTGATGGTGTTTGAACAATTCTTCAATCCGCTCCCGGTACCGGGTAAACATGAGGCCATGAGCAGGGAATACACGATCAACTTTCACATTTTTCATTTTGTTCAGAGTTTCCAGATAAACAGAAAGAGGATTGGGGCTGCAATTTGGCCACAGGCTGATATTTGGCGTAATCTTCGGCAACAGGAAATCACCGCTGAACAAAATCTTTCGTTTCGGATCATAAAAACACAGATGCCCGTCTGCATGGCCTGGCGTATGGTAAATATCGTATTCATGATCCCCCAGGCGAATTTTTTGTCCCCCCTCCAGAAAAGTTGGCGATGGGTGGGGTTCAACCCAGTTGTGGAAACTTCGTAAATGCTCGGGAATCTGTACCGCCCATTCGGCGGGAAGGCCATGCGTGGAAAAAAAGTTTGCCATTGTTTCCGGCATATCACTGTCCCCTGAGAAAAAGATCTGTGCCTGTTCATAGTCTGTCCTGGACATGAATACAGGTGCGCCAGTTTTTTCCTGCAATAGCCCCGCAAGACCAAAGTGATCCGGGTGATAATGGGTAAGTACGATCTTTTCAACATCTTGCCATGTCCATCCAAGTTCTTCCTGCGCCTGTTCCCAGGCGGTGAGATCCGCCTCCCAATGCAGCCCCGTATCCATAATGGTATACCCTGTCTTTCCTTTGATCAGATAGGCATTAACAATTTTTAGCGCAAATGGCAGCGGCAACGGCACGGTAATGATGTCTTCCCATTGCTTCATGATGTTCCCACCCCTTTTTTTATTTAAACCAGTCTGACAGATTGTCAACAGCATATGTGGCTTTCAGGTCTGAACTTTTAGCCATCTGTGGCGTTGTAACCCCTGTGTAGACAAGGAGGGTGTCCATCCCACCGTTCTTTCCCGCCAAAATATCCGTTTGCAAATTGTCTCCGACAACAAGCACTTCTTCCGGCTTTAACCCGATCTTTTTTAAAGCATAATGCATGATAACCGGTTCAGGTTTCCCGATGAAAAAGGGTTTTGTTCCGGAAGCAGCAGCGATGGCAACAGCCAGTGATCCGCTGCCCGGCCATAATCCTTCTTCTGTTGGCAAGGCAAGGTCTGCATTGGTTCCGATCAATTTTGCTCCAGCGCGAATGGCCAAACAGGCTTTTTTCATCTTTTCATATGTAAAGGAACGATCCAGTCCGACCACAACAGCATCCGGATTTTGATCAGTTATCACAATCCCGGCTTCGGAAATAGCCTGGAACAAACCTTCTTCTCCTACTACATAGACAGACATCTCTCCCTCTTTTTCCTGCAAATAGCGTGCCGTAGCCAGTGCGGTGGTAAATACCTGCTCTTTTCTGGCCGGATAACCCATTCGTTGCAATTTGTTTGCCACCCATTCCGGAGACCGGGTCGAATTATTGGTCAGATAAAGATAGGGAATCTGCTTCCTGTTTAACTGTGATACAAACTCCAATGCTCCCGGGATAACTTCTTCACCGCGAAACAAGGTTCCATCCAAATCTATAAAATATCCTTTGTATTGTTTCATTTTTGCACACAACCCATAATAATTACCCGTTCTCCATCCGGATGGTAAGGCGTGCCGTCAAAGTCTGCAAAAATCTCTTTTGCTTTGAGCGAATACTTTTCCAGCATAAGAAGCAGATGATCCAGATCATACATCTTGACCCTTTCCTGGTAGGTACGCTTTCCCTGTTCATCTTCTATATCGATGGTTTTGCAGACAAAGTCGCCCTCAATCCAGCGTTTTTCCCTGATCTGTCTGCCATCCACTTCACGCCTGCTTTCCGGAACAAGTGTCTCAATTACCGAATTGCGGTTCAGAAAATCAATCAGGAAACGCCCTTCCGGTTTTAAAACACGGGCTATTTCGGCAAGAACACGCTCATTTTCCAGGTCATCCCGGAAATATCCGAATGAAGTAAACAAATTTAACACAACATCAAAAGAGGAATCTATTAAAGGCAGGTTACGCATGTCTGCCTGAATAAAAGGGATGGCCAAACCGTTTGACATGGAAACAGCTTTTTCCAGCAACACACCGGACAAATCCAGACCAACCACGTTATATCCCCGCTTGGCCAGTGAAATGGCATGGCGTCCCATTCCACAGCATAAATCCAGAATCAGATCATTCTCTTTCAGAGCGAGCCATTTGGCCGCTTGTTCCACCTCCCTGGAGGCATCCTGTTGATTTCTGTGCTTGTATACTAGTAAGTAATCTTTTCCGAAGCTTTCTTCATACCATTGCGGCATGCTTTTCCCTCCTGATAATAAAACAAACATACACCTTATCATTGTACCATAATAACTTATTACAGAGCATTTATAACAAGAAAACGACACGTCCATCGTGTCGCCCTATTTTTTTTCCTTTTCGCGGATCAGATATACACAGTTTTGTCCATTATCCGTCTTGCATTCAATCCGTTCTACCTCTGCGTCCAGCAATTCGGCAAACCATTTTACTTCACATTTGCACGCCTGCTTGTATTCACTGGCAATCATGGAAATCGGGCAATTGAATTCAACAAATTCAAAAGTGCCGTCTTCCTTCTTTTCCCATTTTACCATATAGCCTCTCTTGTCTTGCAGATCGGCAAGCAACCGGATTCTTTCCTCCAGATTCTTGTCCTTGAATTTTGGCAAATGGGTATTTAATATCCGCTCGGCCCGATTTCTGAATACTTCCTCAATGATTTCAGGCCCATGGGTCTTCTCCAGATCCGATAAAATCTCCATTGTAAAATCGGCATATTGTTTTGGAAAAAATTGCTCTGATTTTTCGGTGAGGAAATACTGATTTGTCGGTCTTCCCATAGATTGCCGCAAAAGTTTGGATTCGATCAGCCTGTCCCGTTCCAATGTATTGATATGCCTTCGGACAGCCATTTCCGTAACGCCCAGACGCTCAGCCATTTCACTTACCGTCAATGCACCTTCCGTTTTTAACATCATCATGATTTGCTTTCGCGTTGAGCCCGTATCCTTCATCCTTTCCTTCCACCGTCCCTTCTGCTAGGCGATCAAAAGCATTATTTTATTTTATACCCTTTTTTACAAACTTTCCTCTCCCAGCTCGTTCTGCAAATAATCCAGAACCTGGCCTTGAAATCTTTCATAAAGATCGTATTCTGCCAGATAAGGGCGAAGCTCTTCCCAGTCTACCTCGGTATAATATCGAATCAGCCGTTCCCGCAAACGGACATGCTTTTTCAAACGGTCTCCCGTACTTTCATCAATTACCCGTTCGTCCATCAGGATATCGACAATATCCAGGTATCCCCCCGGATCCCTCATAATAAAGCCATCAATCATGACAGTACCTACGTCGATCATGCATTCTACCGCAAGATGCAGTGCTCTCTCTGCAGAAAAACGCGTCTCCAGGCCGGATGGTTTCTCTTCCAGCTTTTTCAGGACATCGGCACATTGCCCCAAATGATGCAACTGTTTTTGAATGCGTTTTACATCAACATCATAAACCATGACTTTCTTCCCTTCCTCTGCACAATTTGCCCTTGCAACAATTTTAAAGCATGCATCCTTACAATAAAAAATTATAAGCGAGAAAATCCTGAAAGAAAACGTTTATCAAGAATAAATAAAATATATTCAACAAAAATTATTAATAAACAAACCTGTTTTTAAGGAGGCAAGGATGCATGCAAATCACCAGTAAGGATCTGTCGTACCTATCCGACGAAATGTCCTGGGAATTACTTGCAATGAAAAAATGTTACCATTTCGCCAATGAATGTCAGGATCCGTCAATCAGCCAATTGATTAACCGGATTGGCCAAATGCACCAAAAACACTATGAAATGTTGCTCAATTGTTTGCAACAGGCAACGGGTGCCACCGCAACCCCCGGTATAAACACTGCTGGACGTCCATCATTACAACAGTAAGGAGGAAAACAACATGCAACAATCTTCCAATCAAATGGGGCCTCAACAGTCTACAGGACTGCCACAGGTAAAAGGGCCGGATATGAATGATCGTGACCGGATCAATGATATTCTGGCAACAGAAAAATATCTGACAGACGGTTATAACACCGCAACCTATGAAGCCAGCAATGACCAATTGTATCAATTGCAATTGCAATGCCTGAATGAAGTTCACCAGGCATGCCGCGATCTGTTTCTTCTCATGAACCAGAAAGGATGGTACAAGCTGGAAGCGGAAGAACAACCCAAAATCAGTCAAAAATTGCAGCAATTCAGCAACTATCGCACACAATTTCCGTATTCCTGATCCAAAACCTCTTCCGTTTGACAAAGGCGGAAGAGGTTTTTCTGTCCTTTGCTCAAAGATTTTGTCATCTAATGACTTCCTTTGTCACGGAGAAGGAATTTATTTATATGCCTCGAAATCGTTAACCAATAGTTACCAAATGAGGGAGGATTATGTTTCATGACCGAAGCCGTTCAAATGACTACCAAAGAAGCTGCCGAACAACTGCAGGTACATGCACGTACCATCCGCAAATGGATTGATATGTTTGAAGAATATATTCAACCGGACATCAATGAGCGGGGCCACTATGTCCTGTCAAAACAAAGCTTCCTCCGCCTGGCCAATATAAAAAGCCGACTGCAGGAACCGCACGCTTCCATGAAACAGGTCCGGGAAAGCCTGATTAAAGAGGGGAAGATCAAAAGTGTTCCTGTAGCACCTCCCCGGAAATTTATTGAAGAAACTGAAAAAAACATGCAGGAAATGATGAATATGATGGACGGAATGACAGACTTGCTGGAAGAAATCACAACACGGGTTGATCATCTGGAAAAACATATAATGGGCCTGTTCAATACACTGGATGAAATGCAGCACAAATTGCTTTCGGTTCGTTATGAATCAGCTTCTTCC
>JBAVDL010000194.1:0-38276 GCA_049587175.1 Thermoactinomyces sp. | reverse complement strand
GAAAAGGGGTTGCAAACTGTTGCGGTATACTCAGAAGCTGACCGGGAAATGCCATTTGTAAAAATGGCAGATGAAGCAGTATGTATTGGTCCCTCGCCCGTGCAAAAAAGTTATTTGAATATGGACCGGATTTTACAGGCAGCAAAGGAGACTGAAGCAGATGCTGTCCATCCCGGATATGGCTTCCTGTCAGAAAACAGTACTTTTGCTGAAAAGGTACTGCAAAGCGGCTTGAAGTGGATTGGGCCAAGGCCGGAAGTTATAGCGCGAATGGGAGACAAAGTCGCAGCCAGACAAACTGTGAAAAAAGCCGGTGTTCCTGTTGTGCCGGGTTCTGGCCGGATCAGTCAGCTGGAGGATGCGTTGAAAATGGCGTCCGCCCTGGGCTATCCGGTTATGGTGAAAGCAAGTGCCGGTGGCGGGGGGATCGGTATGCAGGTTTGTGATTCGGAACAGGATCTGAAAAAACAATTTCAGGCCTTGCAACAACGAGCGCAGACCTACTTTGGCGATGGCAGCCTGTTTATGGAAAAAGCAGTTACAGATGCCCGCCATGTGGAAGTCCAGATCGCTGCCGATGAAACGGGAAATGTTATCCACCTGTTTGAACGGGAATGCTCGATTCAAAGAAGGAACCAAAAGGTGATAGAAGAAAGTCCGTCTCCTTCCATTTGCGAAACAACAAGGAAGAAATTGTGTGAGGCTGCGGTTCGGGCAGCCAGGGCCGTTCAATATACTGGAATTGGAACTGTAGAGTTCCTGATTGATAAGTCAGAACAATTTTATTTTTTGGAAATGAATACGCGATTGCAAGTGGAACACCCTGTGACGGAGGAAGTTGCCGGAGTGGATCTGGTTGCCTGGCAAATTACAATTGCTGAGGGAAGTCCGCTTCCTTTGAGTCAGTCTGAAGTATCTTGCCGTGGCCATGCTGTTGAGTTTCGCATCTATGCCGAAGATCCCGAGCGGTTTTTGCCTTCTCCCGGGAAAGTAACACAATTTGTTTTGCCCGAGGGTGAAGGAATTCGTGTTGATGCTGGTATTGAAGAGGGCAATACGGTATCCCCGTTTTATGATCCGATGATCGCCAAACTGATTGTAAGCGGTTGCCGCCGGAAAGAGGCTATGGAGCGGGCGGAAAAGGCGCTTAAAGCATTTTATGTGTCAGGAATCAAAACCAATCTGCCTTTGCTGGTAAAAATTCTTGAGACGGAAGCATTTAAAAGCGGCAGATATCATACAGGATTAATCAGCCAAATTTTAAACGGGAGTGATGACAAATGGCAAAAGTAGAAGCGAGCATGGCAGGAACAGTCATGCAGGTATTGGTATCTGTGGGAGATCAGGTAGAAGCCGGGCAGGATGTTGTTATCCTGGAATCAATGAAAATGGAGGTACCGTTGCAGGCTGAGCAGTCAGGAATTGTAAAGGAAATCAGGGTGGAGGCCGGCACGTTTGTCAGTGACGGGGATGTTTTGCTTGAGCTTGAAGAATAGATTCTGAGGCAGGGGTGGACGAAAATGGCTGATGTAAAGATCGTGGAAGTCGGGTTGAGGGACGGCTTGCAGAATGAACCGGCAACGCTTTCCGCTGAAGCAAAGCTGGAGTTGATCGAACGTTTGGCTGGGGCCGGGATAAAACATCTGGAGGTAACATCCTTTGTTCATCCCGATTGGATTCCGCAATTGTCTGATGCCGACCTTGTTGCTTCCAGCCTTCCTGATTTGCCTGTAACCTATCGAGCGCTCGTTCCGAATCGCCGCGGTCTGGAACGGGCCTTGAAAACCGGAATAGATGAAGTTGCCGTGTTCATGTCGGCCAGCGAGACCCATAACCGCAAGAATATAAACAAGAGTATAGCCGAAACGCTGCCTGTCCTGAAGGAAGCAGTTGACCTGGCACGCCAGGCAGGGAAGCGGGTTCGGGGATATGTCTCTACGGTGTTTGGTTGTCCCTATGAAGGGGACGTACCGCTCAAAACAGTTGCCTGGCTGTGTGAACAATTGCTGGCGATGGGGGTTTATGAAATTTCTCTGGGGGATACGATCGGCGTGGCGGCACCGGGGGAGGTAAAACAGAAACTGGAGGAGTTGCTGAAAGTTTTGCCTGCATCCCGACTGGCCGGTCATTTTCATGATACGCGGGGTACGGGGCTGGCTAATGCCTATGCTTGCCTGGAAGCAGGAGTCTATACATTGGATACGTCTTTTGGCGGATTGGGCGGATGCCCTTATGCTCCGGGAGCAGCGGGCAATCTGGCTACCGAGGAACTGGTTTATATGCTGGAGCGGAGCGGGGTTAAAACAGGGATTGATTTGGACCGGTTGTGTGAAGCCGGTTTGTATGCGCAAAACCTGTTGAATAAACCCCTGTCTTCCAAATTTCTGCAAAGTTATGCTGCTGCAAAAAAAAACTGAAAAGGAGGGCTGACACATGGATCCTGTTTTGGTGGAATGGAAAGGGCATGTTGCAATCATAACCATTAATCGGCCTGAAGTTTACAATGCTTTAAATATGCCGGCCTTGCAGGCATTATCAAAACTGGCGGATGATCTGGCAGACCGGTCTCAGGTACGGGCACTGGTTATAACCGGTGCCGGCGAGAAAGCATTTTGTGCGGGGGCAGATCTGAAAGAGCGCCGTACAATGGAGGAATGGGAAGTCCGTCGTTATATCCGTTTGATTCGCGATACGTTTACACGCATTGAGCAACTGCCAAAGCCTGTAATTGCCGCTTTAAACGGTCTGGCTCTGGGAGGCGGAACCGAACTGGCCCTGGCCTGTGATTTGCGTGTGGCAGAGGAAACAGTCACACTGGGCCTTACCGAAACCTCACTTGGAATTATCCCCGGTGCGGGTGGTACCCAGCGTCTGCCCAGGTTGATCGGAAAGGCAAAAGCCAAGGAACTGATCTTTACCGCCCAAAAACTGACGGCAACGGAAGCAGAAAAATGGGGGTTAGTCAATAAAGTTGTTCCCAAGGGAAAAGGCTTGGCAGCTGCACTTGAGCTGGCGGGACAAATCGGAGAGAATGCTCCGCTTGCTGTGGAACAGGCGAAATTTGCCATTAATCAGGGAATGGAGACCGATTTGGCTACCGGACTGGCCCTGGAAACCAAAGCATATGAAACATTGATTCCTACGAAGGACCGTCTGGAAGGGCTGGCGGCGTTCAAGGAAAAGAGAAAACCCCGTTATACGGGAAAATAGTTATCCTGGGAGGGAAACTTTAATGAAGGAATCATTGACAGAACAATTGCGTAAAAATATAGAAAAAACACTTTCCGGTGGTGCCCGAAAATACCATGAGAAATTGAAGCGGCAAAACAAGCTTTTTGTCCGGGATCGTCTGAAATTGTTGTTTGACGATGATTTCCAGCTGGAAGACGGGCTGTTTGCCAATTTTCAGGCTGGGGATCTTCCTGCAGACGGTGTGGTGACGGCGATTGGAAAGATAGGCGGCCAGACTGTCTGTGTAATGGCCAATGATGCAACAGTAAAGGCCGGTTCCTGGGGAAAACGGACAGTTGAAAAAATTATTCGCATCCAGGAAACAGCCATGAAGCTGAAAGTACCGCTTGTGTATCTGGTTGATTCAGCCGGGGCAAGGATTACGGATCAAATTGAAATGTTTCCCGGGAGGCGGGGAGCGGGTCGCATTTTTTACAATCAGGTGAAGATGTCGGGAATGGTCCCGCAGGTCTGTCTGCTGTTTGGACCTTCGGCCGCAGGAGGAGCCTATATCCCCGCTTTCTGTGACATTGTGATCATGGTGGACAAAAATGCGAGCATGTATCTTGGGTCTCCGCGGATGGCGGAAATGGTCATCGGAGAGAAAGTAACGCTGGAAGAAATGGGCGGTGCGCGGATGCATTGCACGATAAGCGGCTGTGGCGATGTGCTTGTCCAATCAGAGGAAGAAGCGATCCAGTCCGCACGCCGTTATTTAAGCTACTTCCCTCCCAGTTACAAGACTTGCCCGGCCAGAGCGGAAGCCAGACCGCCATCCAAAAGCGCGCGCCCGATTTCCCGGATTGTACCCGATCATCAAAATACTCCGTTTGACATGATGCAACTGATTGAAAGCCTGGTAGATGAAGGCTCTTTCTATGAAATAAAAAGCCTGTTCGCCAAAGAGTTGATTACGGGTCTGGCCCGGATAGACGGGCGGGCAGTCGGTATTCTGGCCAACCAGCCAAAAGTGAAAGGCGGAGTACTGTTTGTCGATTCGGCGGACAAGGCTGCCCGTTTTATTACCTTGTGCGACGCTTACCACATTCCGCTGATCTTCCTGGCCGATGTGCCCGGGTTTATGATCGGGACGCAAGTAGAACGGGCAGGAATTATCCGACACGGGGCAAAAATGATTTCGGCTGTGTCAGAAGCCAGTGTTCCCAAACTTTCCGTCATTGTTCGAAAAGCATATGGTGCGGGATTATATGCGATGGCCGGTCCGGCATTCGAGCCGGATTGCTGTCTGGCACTTCCTACTGCGCAGATTGCAGTAATGGGGCCTGAGGCTGCGGTAAACGCCGTATACAGCAACAAAATCCGGAAATTGGAAGATCCGGAGCGTACCCGTTTTGTCATGGAAAAACGGGAGGAATACAGGAAGGATATTGATATTTATCGCCTGGCAAGTGAATTGGTGATCGATGGGATCGTACAGCCGGATGAATTGCGGGATGAACTGAGCCGGCGTCTGTCTGCCTATGAAAGCAAGCAACTTCAGTTTAGCGAGCGGAAACATCCTGTTTATCCTGTTTAGCAGGATATTAAATAAAGAAATGAAAAGTTAACCGGATAACGTTATGATAGAAGAGATAGAGCCATTGTAAAAAACAGAATGGCTCTATTTTTGTAGCAGGCAGTTGCTCCATAAAGACCGGAGAAATGGTCATGCTGAAATCAGACAAATTGTTTACCAAACCGGTGTATGATGGCAGAGAAGATTTGTTTCCTTCTTCTGCCATGAGAGGTGAAAAAAATGAAAATTGCTGTATGGGGCGGCGGGTCACTCGGGCTTTTGTGGTCTGCGCGCCTGGCGGACAAATTTGACCGCCTGCTTTTGGTTACCCGTACCGGGAGACAGGCTGAAGCGATTAACCGCAACGGGATTGATCTTACGACAGTGGACGGGAAACAAAAAAAGTTACGGGTTCGTGCCAGGCAAGTCGATTTGGTCGGGGAAGATGCCCCGTTTGACGTGATTTTGGTAATGGTAAAACAGATTCATTTGGGAAAGGTATTTCCTCTATTGCAACAGGTGGTTCATCCCAATACCCTTGTGCTGTTTTTCCAGAATGGCTGGGGTCACCAATCCCTGCTTGAGGAATTGTCATGCAAATGCAGGACCTGTCTGGTTGTTACCACAGAAGGAGCATTAAAGCACGGGGATTATCGGGTGAGCCATACGGGAAAAGGGATCAGCCGGGTCGGGGTTTTTCCGGGAAAACAGACGGATGTGCCCTCCGGGTTAAGTGAATTGCTTGCAAAAGGTTTTTTTCAGTATGATCAAAACATATTGCAAAGGGTTTGGGAAAAATTGGCCATTAATTGCGTAGTTAATCCGCTGACTGCGTGGTATGAAATCCGAAACGGCGAGTTGTTGAATTCGAAATATGATGAAGAAAAAAAGTCGATTTTGACAGAAGTGATTCATGTTGTGTCTTTGGAAGAAAACCGATTAAGCGAACAAAAAATGTGGAAACAAATACATCAGGTTTGCCGTCATACAGCCATGAATTTTTCTTCCATGCTACAAGATATAAAAAACAAAAGGCCAACAGAGATTGAGTTTATGAATGGGGCGATTGTGAACCTGGGCCGGAAACACGGGGTTGAAACGCCGGCCAACCGGCTGTGGGTATCCCGGATTCGGGAAAAGGAAAGTTCATGCTATAATGTGAAGAATAATTGATGTACTGGCAGTAAATAGTGGAGGGAGAATGTTGTCTCGTTCCAGGCGATTTTCAATTGAAACCTATATTATTGGACTTGTTTTAAGCACACTGGATTTATTAATGGTTGTGCCTATTTTGTCATTTGTAATGCAAGAATATTATTTGTCCATGGACTGGACAGTGTGGGTTGTTTCACTCCATCTTGCCTTCTTTTCTTTTTCCTTGCCAGTCATGGATAATTGGGCCGCTTCAAGAGGAAAAATGGAGGTATTGTGGATCTCTCTTTCCCTGTTTGTTTTGGGAACGGTTGTTGCGGGACTGGCGTTTGAATGGGTATGGTTTATGTGCGGCAGAGTGCTCCAGTCAATCGGAATGGGTGGAATGGTTCCCTTTTTGGCTGTACAGACACGCCGGGAACTGGGCAAAATGAGAAAGAGTAGGCGGATGCTGATTCTGCTGGCCACAGTAATGTTGCTGTGCATCCTTCCCCTTTGGTCGTCATGGCTTGCCCATACGCTGGGCTGGAGAGCTGTTCTGGTGCTGCATATACTTTATGCCATCATTGTGACGGTGTTGGCGGAAAAATGGAAAGTGATTGATCAGCCGAGCCGTACCGGTGTAGGCGGAGAATCAATCATTTTCTTTGGCATGATTATTTTGTTTTTGATGATGGCCTTGACCAGCACTGATTTTTCCAAAGGCTGGTCTGCTCTCCTGGCAAAGGAAGTGTTGCCGTTATGGATCGTGGCGGCGGGGATGGTGGTTCCTTTGTTGATGGTGGAGCGGCAGGGGCGCCGTCCGTTTTTTGAACCGCATCTGTTTGCCAACTGGCGGCTGTGGATCATCTATCTGCATGTAACGTTGCAAGGATTTTTATGGACAACATTAACCTTTCTCCCTTACTGGTTTGCCCAGGTTTACAAATTGGGAGAATATGGGACAGGGATTCTTTTAAGTCTCATTGCTGCCAGTGCTTCATTGGCGCTGCCAATCATTGCGGCTTTGTCACAAGATATCTGTTTGCACCGGTTATCATGTGCCTCATTTTTGCTGACGTCGCTCATTTATCTGATAATGATCTGGATCAGCGATCAACATTTTATATTGCTGGCAGTTTTTTTTCTGGGATTTATGTTGAGCTTCGCCCTCGCAGATCCTGTTCATCACTTCATGTTTCAGTGGGTTTCTCCGCGCAGAATCCGGTCTGGCCTGATGGCAGTGGGAATGTTTCGTGCCGCGGGCGGAGCAATTGGCCTGGTTGTGGCCGCACGGTTGTTCAGTCTGATTGATCCGTTATTGCCATTCAGGTTTATGAACGAGGAAATGGAGCATTTGGTCACATCCGTCGAGATGCGCGTCTTTACATTTATTGCAGGTGTTTCCTTGCTCAGTTTCCTGCTCAGCTTCCTGCTTGGTATAAAAAATGTTAGTCACTTAAGTAAATAAAGTGTATACTTTATAAAGGTTTGGAAGAACTGCCGATTCATGACAGGCAATATTTTTCTTCAGGATGAAGATGGCTGTAAAGAGGAGTTATGTATGAGGTTACAGGAAATTGCACTTTCACAAAAATCCGGCCTGCTTGATATGTACCTTCATGACCGTGATTTTGTACAGTCTTTTTATGAGTATGACCCCTGGCAGGAAGAGAGCGTGCAAAAACGTGCCAGGTATCTGGAACAAACAGGGCGGATCATTGACCGGGCATATGTGGTGAAAGCATTGCGGGCATTTCACCAGCCGGAATTGATGCATCCCGAAGTTGTACGCAATTTGAACCGGCTGGGGGAAGACGGCAGCATGGTTGTGATCGGTGGACAGCAGGCCGGATTGTTAGGCGGCCCGTTATACACTTTTTATAAAGCGATCACAATTATCCGGTTGGCCAGACAAGCGGAAGAACAACTGGGCAAACCGGTGATTCCTGTATTCTGGATTGCCGGAGAAGACCACGATATTGATGAGGTTGACCATATATGGGTACAAACCGGAGGAGGCGAACCTTGCAAACACCGGCTTTTGGTTCAGGATCAGCGGAAGTTGCCTGTTTCGGAGCGCATCATTGACAAGAGCGTTTATAACCGCTGGCTGGATGAACTTGCACAAATTGTACCGGACAGCGAATATAAGCAGAGCTGGCTGACGCAGTGCAAAACATGGGGAGACACCTCACTTTCCTGGACGCGTCTGTTTGCCAGAGTATTGCACCACTTTTTTGGCAAATACGGGTTGTTGCTTGTTGATTCAAATGACGAAAACCTGCGCCGGATCGAGATTCCCTTTTTTGACAAACTGATCCGAAACAGCGAACGGATTGCACGCAAAACGGAACAGGCCGCCTGCCGTTTGCAAAAGTGGGATCTGGATGTGCCCGTTGATTTGAAAAAGAATCAGGGAAACCTGTTTATTCTGGCAGATGACGAACGTCAACATCTGTTTCATGAAAATGACGATTGGGTTACAAAAGACGGCAAACACGGTTGGTCTGTTCAGGAGCTTCTGCATCTGGTTTCAAAAGAGCCGGCTCGGTTCAGCAATAACGTCATCACACGCCCGCTTATGCAGGAAGCCTTGTTTCCCGTTCTGTTTTTCACAGGAGGGCCCGGGGAAATTGCTTACTGGTCTCTGTTGAAAGAAGCATTTCTCGAAGTGAATCTGCAAATGCCAATAATTGTTCCGCGTATGAGGGTAACGGTTATTGGCAGCAGGCAGGAAAAGCCGATCCATGAATTTTCCTTAAATTGGAGGGAACTGGATTCTTCACTGAGAGAGAAAAAAAAGGTATGGTTGAATTTGCAAAAGCCTCCGGATCTGACCCAGGCTTTTCTTGAAGCAGAAAAACGGATCTCCGCAGCCCATCGGCAGCTGGTGGACTATCTGGATCGGGAAATCGGCATGAACATGATGGAAGTCGGGGAAAAAAACCGGGCAAAAATTCAGGCGCAAATTGATTACTACTACCAGTTTGCATGGAAAAGCCTGGAGGATAGGCATCGTGCTTCATTGCGGAAATGGGACCAGTTGATCAACTTTGTCCAACCGAATGACAAGCCCCAGGAAAGGGTTTACAATATGGTTTGGTTGTGGAATGAACATGGTATGGAATGGATTGATTTTCTGATTAATCAGCCGGACATGCCCATCAAGGGATATCGTGCGCCATATTTGCTCTCCATTTGATTTTTTGGGGATTAGGTTGTTCAGTTATAATAACCACGAATCCTTTGAAGCATAAATGGGAATAGGAGGATTAGGATGAATTCAGCAGAAAAAAGTATTGTTAGTGATATCAACCTTGCGCCGCAAGGACGTTTGAAAATGGATTGGGCTCGTGACCATATGCCTGTTCTGGCCCGATTGCGGGAACGCCTTTCGGTTGAAAAACCGCTGGCAGGGAAAAAAGTGGCGATTTCCCTGCATCTGGAAGCCAAAACAGCCTGCCTGGCGGAACTGATTCGTGATGCCGGAGCGGAAGTAGCGATTACCGGAAGCAATCCGTTATCCACCCAGGATGATGTTGCAGCGGCGTTGGCCGTATCAGGAATCACTGTATTTGCCAAATATAATCCATCACCGGAAGAATATCGGGATCACCTGATGAAGACGCTTGAAACAAGGCCCGACCTGATTATTGATGATGGCGGCGATCTTGTCAGCATCCTGCATTCTGAGCGCCCGGATCTCCTGGAAAATATTGAGGGTGGCTGCGAAGAAACCACCACAGGTATTTTGCGCCTGCGTTCGCTGGAGAAAGAAGGCAAATTGCGGTTCCCCATGATGGCGGTCAATGACGCCTATTCCAAATTCCTGTTTGATAACCGCTATGGAACAGGCCAATCGGTGTGGGACGGAATTAACCGGACCACCAACCTGGTTGTTGCCGGAAAAACGGTAGTTGTGGCAGGTTACGGCTGGTGCGGCCGCGGGGTTGCCATGCGCGCCAAAGGACTGGGTGCCAAAGTGATTGTTACAGAAGTGGATGCGATCAAGGCAACAGAAGCATATATGGACGGTTTTACCGTCATGCCGATGATGGAAGCAGCCAAACATGGAGATCTGTTTGTTACATTGACCGGGAACAAGGCTGTTATTGCAGCGGAACATTTCCAGGTAATGAAACATGGAGCCATCCTGGCCAATGCCGGTCATTTCAATGTGGAAATCGATATTGATGCGCTGGAACAGATTGCTGTCAACCGCCGTGTTGTACGCAAGGACATTACCGAATACACCATGCCGAACGGACGCAAACTTCACTTGCTGGCAGAGGGAAGGCTGGTAAACCTGGCTGCCGGAGACGGACATCCTGCCGAAATCATGGATATGACATTTGCCCTCCAGACACTTTGCCTGTTGTATGTTCATGAAAATCACAGCAAACTTGGCGGAAAAGTTCTGGATGTTCCGTACCAGATTGATGAGCAGGTATCGCGCTACTTTCTGGAAGCAAACGGCATGCAAATCGATGATCTGACCGAAGAACAGCAAAAATATCTGGCCAGCTGGCAATTGGATTGATTCTCGAGAAAAGGAAATAAACGGTTAAATCCTGCACATCGGGTGCAGGATTTTTTAATTGCCATGTGGTATAATTACCAATGTGGTGAAAAGTGGGGGAAAGTGGTAAGGAAGGGAGGACGAGGGGAGGCGTAGCGGCATGTTCATGGGTGAATACCGGCATAACATCGATGACAAGGGAAGATTGATCATCCCGGCAAAGTTCAGGGAGCGACTCGGAAATTCTTTTGTAATCACCCGCGGACTGGATCGCTGCCTGTTTGCATACCCTCGTTCGGAATGGACACAATTGGAACAGAAATTAAAAACTCTCCCTTTTACCAAAGCAGATGCACGTAAATTTACGCGCTTCTTTTTTTCTGGAGCATGCGAGGCAGAACTGGACAAGCAGGGAAGAATTCACATTGCCTCCAACTTGCGGGAATATGCCCGCCTGAAAAAGGAATGCGTAATTATTGGTGTCTCCACCCGGGTTGAGATTTGGTGCAAAGAACAATGGGAAGAGTATTATTGTAACTCTGAAGAATCATTTAACGAAATAGCAGAGAGTATCGTAGACCTGGATTTGTAAGCAAAGGATGAATCATGGTGTTTATACATGCAACAGTTTTAAAAGAAGAAGCAGTCAACGGGCTTTGTGTCAAATCAGACGGAATTTATGTTGATTGTACTTTGGGTGGAGGCGGACACAGCCGATATATTGCGGAAAAATTGTCTCCGGCCGGAACCCTGATCGGATTGGATCAGGATCAGAGCGCACTGGATCATGCCAGGAACTATTTAAAGGATGTTGATTGCACACTTCATTTGGTGAAATCCAATTTTCGGCATGTCCGGCAAGCAGTGAACAAGCTGGGGATCAGCAAGGTTGACGGCTTGTTGTTTGATTTGGGTGTATCATCCCCACAATTGGACCAAGGAAGCCGGGGTTTCAGTTATCATCAGGAAGCTCCGCTGGATATGCGGATGGACCGGTCACAGATTCTTAGCGCATATCATGTAGTAAATGAGTGGCCTGAGGAAGAATTGATCCGCATTTTGTTTGAATATGGAGAGGAAAAGTTTTCTCGGCGAATTGCCAGAGAAATTGTTAAAACAAGAAAAAAAGCACCGATACGTACTACGCTGGAGTTGGCTGATCTGATCAAACAGGCTATCCCGGCTCCTGCACGCAGGAAGGGACCTCATCCCGCACGCCGTTCTTTTCAGGCAATTCGGATTGCAGTAAACGATGAACTGAATGCTTTGCGCGAAGCACTTGAAGAAGGAGTTAAGTTGCTGCAGCCTGGAGGACGCATTAGCGTCATCACTTTCCATTCATTGGAAGACCGGATTTGCAAACAGTTTTTCCAGGAACGGGCTCGTGGGTGTATTTGTCCTCCAGATTTCCCTGTATGTACATGCGGAAAAAAACCGGAGCTGAAAGTGATTACCAAAAAACCGGTGCTCCCCTCCCGGGAAGAAATAGAGATAAACCAGCGGGCACGTTCCGCAAAATTGAGGGTTGCAGAAAAAATATAAAAAAGCACGAAGCTGGTAGTGTAAGGAGGATTTATATAATGAGAGAGGATCGTTTTAATGCAGCTGTAGCACGGCCGCTCGACAAGCCTTACACCAGGAAGAAAAAGAAAAGGTTGGCCCCTTTGAAGGCACTCCCGACAGGGGAAAAGTTGCTTTACCTGTTTACCGTGATTGTTTGTGTTGCCATGGCTGTCATTGTCCTGTCCCGGTTTGCGAAAGTTACGGAGCTGAATGTGGCGATTCAAAATACAGAACAGGAAATAAAAAAAGCAGAAAAAGAAATCCAGCAATTGGAGACAGAATCGAGCCAGTTGAGAAGCGTGGAGCGGATCCGGAAATTTGCAGAACAAAAAGGACTGGAGCTGACAGCCCCAAAATATTTGCCTTCTATTCGTCCCTGAAAGCCAATTCTTCAGAGGAAAAAGATAAGAAAAAGAAAAATGTACAGAACAAGATGGGAGAGGCTGAATCATGGGTTCGATGTTCAGGAAGAGCAAGCAGCGTTCTCTTCTGATCGGGCTCGTTTGGACGGGTTGTTTCATCTTGGTTATTGGAAGGTTGTTCTGGCTGCAAGCAGTCGATTACAACGAGCTGTTGGCAGCCGCCAAAGAAACATGGATCAAGGAAGATGTTCTTCGCCCCAAACGAGGTACTATCTATGACCGTACAAAACAACAGCAGCTAGCTTGGGAAGTGGACGCTTATTATTTCGTTGCAGATACCCGCCAGGTGAAAGATCCGCAAAAAACAGCAAGGTTGTTGGCACCTATCTTAAAGATTGATGCAGACGTACTGGCGAAAAAACTGTCTAAAAAGTCGGATTCCGTAGAATTGAGACATGAAGGTAAATATAAATATTCCGAAGAGGTTTTGCAAAAGGTTACAGCACTGGACAAAAAAGGGTTGATTGATGGGATTTATGCCTTTCCCACTTTTATGAGGCAATATAATGGAACACTCGCCGCCCATGTTTTAGGATTCTTGCGTGTGGATGATACAGCGGTTGGCGGTGTGGAGCAGTATTATGACAAATGGCTCAGGGGAAAAGAAGGTTATGTAAAATATCTGAAAGCCCGAAATGGAATGATGGTTACTGATCAGCCTGAAAAGAATCGTCCGCCGGAACCCAGCAAGGATCTGGTGTTAACCATTGATTCGCGAATCCAGCACCAACTGGAACTGGAATTGGAAGAGGCGATCGACAACTACAAGGCGAAAGGCGGAACAGCAATTGTTGCTGATCCCCGGACAGGGGAAATTCTGGCAATGGCCAGCCGACCGACTTTTGATCCCGGTAACTATTCGGAAACGTTAACAGAAGAAAATGCCCGAAATCTGGCTGTACAAAGCCAGTTTGAACCCGGATCCACCTTTAAGATCGTTACCTTGGCGGCCGCGATCGAAGAGGGGGTGTTTGACCCCGATGCAACTTTCCGGTCCGGATCGGTCAAGGCCGGGGATCGGGTGATTCATGACTGGAATGGTTCGGGTTGGGGGCAAATTTCCTTTCGCGATGGAATCAAACTGTCAAGCAATGTTGCCTTTGTTTTGTTAGGTCAAAAACTTGGGGAGCAAAAATTAATTGATTATATCAACCGGTTCGGGTTTGGAGACATTACCGAAAAACTGGGCAAAAAAACAGGGATTGATCTGCCGGCAGAAGGCAGGGGATACTTTTTTGGCCGTAATCTTTATTCCTCGGAATTGGCTGCCACTTCTTTCGGACAGGGAATTTCGGTAACTCCCATTCAGCAAGTAGCCTCCTTGTGTGCCATTGCCAATGGGGGGATTTGGCATAAACCGCATGTTCTGGATTCGGTTTGGGAAACCGGTCTGGAAAAGAAGGTCGCTTCTTATAAACCGGAAAGCCGTCGTATTGTCAAGGAATCTACCGCAAAGCAAGTACGTGAATTATTGCGTGAAGTTGTCCGAAACGGAACGGGTGTAGAAGCTGAACTTCCGGGGTATGGAGTAGCGGGAAAAACAGGAACAGCGCAAAAACCGGATCCGGATGGAACCGGTTATCTGGAAAACAAGTATATTGTTTCATTTACAGGATTTGCGCCGTATGATCATCCGGAAATTGTAGTTTATGTTGCCATTGACGAGCCTTCGTCGGTTACGGGAAACGCTTCAGGCGGAACCGTTGCGGCTCCCGTTGCCAGGGAGATCCTGAAAAAGTCTTTGCAAATCAGGCACATAGAACCCAATGATGCGTTTGCCCGATCCATCAAGTAACCAAATGTGCACCTGGCCTGGAAAAATCCGGCCAGGTTTTTTATATGGTTTGGCGGTTACATTTTGCCGGACGGGCCGTGTCATTTTTTGAATCTCTCAATCATAATTTCTAAAGTAAGAGACATGATGGGAGGAAAAGGAAAATGCGCGGCCACCATATTCAAGTCAGGAAAAGATTGTTCTCATTATTTCTGATTGCCGTGTTTGTACTGTTTGCTCTGATGGGAAGGCTGGCCTATGTACAATTGGTCGAAGGCGAAGAACTGGCCGAAAAAGCGAAAGAATTGTGGAGCAGGAATATTCCGTTTGAAGCCAAAAGAGGGAAAATTGTGGACCGGCATAATAAAAACCTGGCTTATAATATCAGCTCTCCTTCCGTAATGGCCATCCCTGCCCAGATCAAGGATCCGGCCGGGACGGCAAAGAAGCTGGCCCGCATTCTCCAGGCACCCGAACAGAAAATCTATGAAAAAATTACCGAGCGGCAATTGATTGTACGTCTTCATCCGTGGGGGAGGAAAATTTCAGAAGAGAAAGCCAGACAGATTCAGGGGTTGCGATTGCCGGGAATTGCCATTACTGAGGACAGCAAAAGATATTACCCTCACGGCAGCCTGGCAGCCCATGTGCTTGGATTTACCGGGATAGATAATCAGGGCCTGGCCGGGGTGGAACTTATATATGATGAGAAGCTGAAAGGCCAAAAAGGATATGTATCCTTCAGCGCTACCGCCAGCGGGGAAAAATTGCCCGGAGGGGTGGACCGGTATGTTCCTCCCAGGGACGGCCTGGATCTTATGCTTACCCTGGATTACCAGATCCAGACCATAATTGAGCGGGAACTGGATCAGGCCATGGCCCGCTATCAACCGGAAAATGCTTTGGCAATTGCCATGGATCCCAAAACCGGAGAAATACTCGGGATGAGCAGCCGGCCCACGTTTCGTCCGGACCAGTACCGCATGACAGATCCCCTTGTTTATAACCGTAATTTGCCCATCTGGAAAACCTATGAACCGGGGTCAACCTTTAAAATTATCACGCTGGCGGCTGCACTGGAAGAAAACAAGGTAAATCTGAACGACCATTTTCATGATCCGGGCTACATCATGGTGAGCGGAGCCAGGCTGCGTTGCTGGAAAGCGGGAGGGCATGGCCACCAAAGTTTCCTGGAAGTTGTGGAAAACTCTTGCAACCCGGGTTTTGTCACCTTGGGCCAGCGGCTGGGAAAAGAGACGCTGTTTTCCTATATTAAAAAATTTGGTTTTGGACAGAAAACAGGGATTGATTTGAATGGGGAAGCAAGAGGCATTCTGTTCAAGGAAAGCCGGGTTGGACCGGTAGAATTGGCCACGACTGCATTTGGTCAGGGAGTTTCGGTTACACCTGTTCAGCAACTTGCGGCCGTATCAGCGGCGATTAACGGCGGAAAGCTTTTGACTCCGCATCTGGCAAAAGCGTGGTTGGATCCGGAAAACGGAAAAATCGTGCAAACGTTTGAACCGCAGATGAAAAGACAAGTCATTTCCGAAGAAACCTCGCAGAAAGTCCGGCATGCCCTGGAAAGTGTGGTGGCAAAAGGAACAGGAAGAAAAGCATTTGTTGATGGTTACCGGGTGGGAGGAAAAACGGGAACAGCGCAAAAAGTGGGTCCGGACGGGCGTTATATGAAAAACAACCATATTGTATCGTTTATCGGTTTTGCTCCTGCTGATGATCCAAAGCTGGTTGTATATGTGGCAGTTGACAATCCCAAAGGGATTCAGTTCGGAGGTGTGGTTGCTGCCCCGATCGTAGGAAATATTCTGGATGACAGCCTGCGGTACCTGAATGTGCCGAAACGCTCGAAACAGATTGCTCCGGAAGACAGTCCGACGGAGCCCCCGATCGTTGCTGCCCCAAAACTGATTGGCCAGGATATCGACCAGATCCGTGTCAGTTTATACGCTTTTCCCCTGAAGGTATATGGCAAAGGGGATAAGGTAATCGATCAGATGCCGAAGCCGGGGCAACGGGTCAAGAAAGGCACGATGATCAAGATTTATTTGGGAGATTAACATGCGGAGTGGATGGTGCTTTTTCAAACAACTGCGCATTTGAACCGACACGGCTTTTCCTGCCTGGATTTATCTGTATTTTGGTGGCCTTTCATTTTAAGGTCATGAAAAGTGCGTGCTTTTCTGACAAGTGACAAATGATAGAAAGGAGATTAAAATAGGGTATGTGTGTGTGAATAAATTATGCCAGGAATACATCCCTGGCATTTTCTGTTGTCTTTCTGTCTCTGAAAAAGGAGGAAGAACATGCAAGTATGTGAGTTAATCCAGCCATTATTGTTGCATAAGGCAACAGGGGATTTGACAACCCGGATTACGGGGATTCAGCTGGATTCCCGCCATGTTCGGCCGGGAGACCTGTTTATTGCACTCAAGGGAACAAAAGTGGATGCACACCGTTTTGTAAAGCAGGCTGTGGCGGGTGGAGCCGCTGCAGTGATGGTGGAAGAAGCGGTTGATGTGCCGGAAGTTCCCGTAATCCAGGTTCCCGATACACGCAGAGCCATGGCCGTGGTGGCTGCAAAATTTTATGGCTATCCGACACAGGAACTGAAATTGATTGGTATTACCGGAACGAATGGAAAGACAACCACCACTTACCTGATTGAGCAACTTCTTCAGCACAAAGGTGCAGCAGCGGGGGTGATTGGAACCATTCAGACAAAAATCAGGGGAACATCACTCCCAACCAGAAATACAACTCCTGAAGCGGTTGAATTGCAAAAGATATTTCGGATGATGCTGGATGAGGGTTGTGAGTATTCTGTTATGGAAGTTTCTTCTCACGCTCTTGATATGGGAAGAACCAGGGGCTGTCAATTTCATATTGGCGTTTTTACCAATTTGACACAGGATCATCTTGATTATCATGGTACGATGGAAAAATACCGAGAGGCAAAAAGCCTTCTTTTCAGCCAGCTGGGAAGTGCGTATTCTAAAGAGTTGAACCGCAATCCGTTTGCCATATTCAATGCGGACGATAAAGCATCCGCCTATTTTATGAAACGGACGGCAGCCCAGGTTTTAACATACGGGATTGACCAACCCGCGGATGTGAGGGCGGAAAATATTCAGTTTTCCTCTTCCGGAACTTCCTTTTTGCTGAAGACGTTCCGGGGAGATGTGCCGGTACAGATCAGGCTGGCCGGAAAGTTTAACGTTTATAATGTCCTGGCTGCTGTTTCTGTTGCTCTTGTGGAAGGGATGGACCTTCAACAGATTCAATCCGGATTGGCTGAAATCAGAGGGGTTGCCGGACGGTTTGAACCGGTGGATTTGGGACAGTCTTTTTCAGTTCTCGTTGATTATGCCCATACCCCGGACAGTTTGGAGAACGTACTGACAACAATTCGCGAATTTGCCAGGGGACGCGTTATTTGCCTTGTGGGCTGCGGAGGTGACCGGGATCGGAGCAAACGGCCGATAATGGCAGATATTGCAGCAAAATACAGTGACTATGCCATATTTACATCGGATAATCCGCGTACCGAAGATCCAATCGCGATTCTGGAGGATATGTTGGCAGGAGTCAAATCCTGTCCGCCGGAGCGATATAAGGTAATTAGCGATCGCCGTCAGGCTATCCATGAGGCGGTAAAACTGGCAGAACCGGAAGATGTGATTCTGATTGCAGGCAAAGGCCATGAAACATACCAGGAAATTAACGGCGTCCGCCATCATTTTGATGACCGCGAAGCAGCCCGTGATGCGATTAAATCCCGCCTGGCAAAGTGAGGGTTGATGAGATGGAACGTACATGTAACTGGATTTTGAAATCAACTTGCGGGGAATGGATTGGAAGTCCTGTTGACCATTACCGCCTGGTAAAAGGAGTGTCGACGGATACACGGACACTCAAACCCAATCAGCTGTATATCCCCCTGATTGGTGAACGCTTTGACGGTCACCAATTTGCAGGCCAGGCGGTGGAGCGGGGAGCCGCGGCAGTATTGTGGCAAAAGGGAAGGCCTTTGCCGGACTCGCTTGACATTCCGGTCATTGTTGTGAACGATCCGCTCAAGGCCTTGCACCGGATGGCTGCCAGATACCGCAGGGAAATCAAGGCCAAAGTGGTTGCCGTAACCGGAAGCAACGGGAAAACCACAACCAAGGACTTGATTGCCTCGGCACTGTCCGAGAAGTATTCTGTTCATAAAACAGAAGGAAACCTGAACAACCACATCGGTGTACCGTTAACCTTGTTATCCATGCCGGAGCAAACAGATCTGGCTGTTGTGGAGATGGGCATGAACCATCCGGGGGAAATATCCCTTCTTTCCCGAATAGCCGGTCCGGATGTAGCGGTGATCACCAATATAGGCGAATCCCATATTGAACATCTGGGCAGCCGGGAAGGAATTGCCCGGGCAAAGTTGGAAATAAAAGAGGGACTTTCTCCAACCGGCCCGATTATCTATGACGGAGATGAACCGTTACTCCGCCATTATCTGAAGCATGAAGCCAGGCCACAAATCAGGGTGGGATGGCAGGAAAATACTGATGAAGCTCCGGAACAGGCCGAAGTCAGGGGAACAAAGGGAATCGTGTTTCGTTCCCGGAAAACAGGCACCTTGTTTACCGTTCCTCTGATGGGCAGACACAATATTAAAAATGCTTTGTATGCCGTGGAGGTAGCCCGTCAGTTTTCTCTGACTGAACAGGAAATCGCCAGGGGGTTGGCCAATACATCCTTGACAGGGATGAGGCTGGAGTTGAAGGTAGCCGGAAATGGCATGCTTATCATCAACGATGCCTATAATGCAAGTCCGACCTCCATGAGAGCCGCTCTGGATTTGCTTGCAGAGATGGAACCGGAGCGGGAGAAGTGGGCCCTTTTGGGCGATATTCTTGAAATTGGCGAACGAGAGGAAAGTTATCATAAAGAAATAGGAGTTTATGCGATGAAAAAGGGCATAAACCGTTTATATACGATTGGCGAACGAGGTCGTTGGATTTATGAAGGAGCTGTGGAAGCAAAAAATTCTGCCCAGACCCTCGTTCATTTCCATACGCTGGATGATGCAGCAACTACATTGACCCGGGAAGGCCATCAGAACTCTGTCCTCCTGGTCAAAGCTTCACGCGCAGCTCAACTAGACCAAATCGTAAATAAAATGACCGAAGGAGCGTAAGGGAAGAACAATGGGGAATCTAGAACTTCGATTCATATTAATTCCACTTGCTGTAGCTTTTGGTATAGCCGTCATACTTGGACCGATGGTTATTCCGGTATTGAGACGTTTGAAATTTGGCCAGAGCATTCGTCAGGAAGGACCGCAAGCTCATCTGAAAAAGGCGGGAACCCCGACGATGGGCGGAGTCATCATACTTACAGCTGTTGTTTTGACAGCTGTTCCGCTTAGCAGTTTGACATTGCTCAATAACAATGACCGGATTATCAACGCCGACCTGTTCTTTTTGGTCTTTGCCACACTGGGATACGGGATTCTCGGTTTTCTGGATGACTATATCAAAGTGGTAATGAAACGCAGCCTTGGTCTTACGGCAAATCAGAAATTACTGGGACAGTTGTTTATCGGTCTTGTTCTTTTCTGGGTTTTGCTTGTTGTTCGGACCGGAAAACCAAACAATTATATTTTCAGCCTGGATATACCATTTACGGATTTGACAATTCAACTCAACTGGCTGTACCTTCCGCTCCTGCTCCTGATGATGATTGGTGCATCCAATGCCGTCAATCTTACAGATGGTCTGGACGGGTTGTTATCCGGAACTGCGGTCAGTGCGTATGGTGCATATGCCATTATCGGGATTTTGCAAAGCAACCCGACTGTTACCATTTTTTCGGTTGCTGTGGTAGGAGCCCTGTTGGGATTTTTGGTCTTTAACGCCAATCCGGCCAAGGTATTTATGGGTGATACGGGATCCCTGGCCCTGGGTGGAGGAATTGCCGCTTTGGCAGTTATTACGAAAACGGAATTATTATTACCGATTATTGGTGGTATTTTTGTTATTGAAACACTATCCGTCATGATTCAGGTAACTTCTTTTAAAATCCGCGGCAAGCGCGTTTTCCGGATGAGTCCCTTGCATCACCACTTTGAATTGTGCGGCTGGTCGGAATGGCGGGTTGTCACGACTTTCTGGTTTGTAGGATTTCTGTTTGCAATTATTGGTGTATTAATGGAGATGTGGCTCAGATGAGGAATACAGACAAATTGGCTGGTCGCCACGTGATCGTGTTGGGACTGGCCCGCAGCGGAGTTGCAGTGGCCAAGCTGTTAAACGACTTGCAGGCCAACGTTCTGGTCAATGATTACAAACCCCGGGAAGAATGCCCGGAGGCAGAGGAGCTGGAACGACTGGGGATCCCGGTTCTTTGCGGGGGTCATCCCGATGGCCTGATCAGCGACGAGGTTGATCTGCTTGTAAAAAATCCGGGAATTCCCTATGAAATAAAACCGGTCGTTCAGGCATTGGAGAAAGACATTCCTGTCGTTACTGAAGTGGAAATAGCAGGAGCTGTATCAGATTCACCAGTGATCGGCATAACCGGATCAAACGGCAAAACGACCACTACGACGCTTGTAGGGGAAATGCTGACCAGAAGCGGAGTAAAAAACAGGGTGGCCGGAAACATCGGACAAGCACTGGCCGAAGTTGTAAAGGTCAGTAAGGCAGATGAGTGGCTGGTTACAGAACTGAGCAGTTTCCAGCTGAAAGGAACGCGCTCGTTTAAACCGAAAGCAGCGGCACTGTTAAATGTTTATCCGGCACATCTGGATTATCATCATCACATGGAGGATTATTTTTCCTCAAAAATGAAGTTGTTTCAAAACCAGACAAAAGAAGATGTGGCGGTGCTGAATCTGGATGATCCCTATTGCCGAAAGGCAGGGGAACAGATTCAAAGCAATATCTGGTGGTTCAGCCGGTTGAATGAGGTCCCGAAAGGGGTTTTCATTCGTGAGGGAATCGTGATCGCAAAATATTCGGATTACAGGGAAGAACCCGTTATTCCTGTTAGTGAAATCGCGTTGCGCGGTGATTTCAATCTGGAAAATGCGCTGGCTGCGATTGCGTTAAGTTTGTCAGCCGGTGCAAATGCAGCGGGCATTTGCGAGGTGCTGAAAACTTTTTCCGGAGTGGAACATCGCCTGGAATATGTAACAACGATAAACGGGGTTCGTTATTACAATGATTCCAAAGCCACGAATCCGCAGGCAGCCACCAGGGCCCTGGAGTCTTTTAAGGAACCGGTTATCTGGATTGGCGGAGGGCTGGACCGGGGAATCGATTTCAAAGAGATGACTCCGGTATTCAGCAAGAAAGCCAGGGCCATAATTGCCTATGGACAAACCAGGGATATACTGGTTGAACGGGGCAGGGAAGCCGGGCTGGAAGAAGTTCATGCGGCGGATAATTTGAAAAATGCGGTAGAAATTGCCTCTCGACTGGCCAGGCCGGGAGATGTGGTATTATTGTCTCCGGCATGCGCAAGCTGGGATCAGTACACTTCTTTTGAAGAGCGGGGAAGCATATTTAAGGAGACGGTGCATAGTCTTCAAATATAGGAAGCTTGCCCAAATTTTCAAGAGGTGAAAACGCCCATGAAGACAAAGAATAACACGCCTGATTTTATGATTGTCATCGCCATTGTGCTGCTGTTGTCAATTGGTGTTTTAATGGTATACAGTGCCAGTGCCGCTTTTGCCTATCACAAATATGGCGATGCCTTCTTTTTTGCCAAGCGTCAGTTATTGTTTGCAGCCCTGGGTGTTTTCCTGATGTTCTGGATTTC
Organism: Thermoactinomyces sp.; assembly: GCA_049587175.1. Taxonomy (GTDB): domain Bacteria; phylum Bacillota; class Bacilli; order Thermoactinomycetales; family Thermoactinomycetaceae; genus Thermoactinomyces. The sequence goes on along the minus strand of JBAVDL010000194.1, from coordinate 16,278 downwards.
GCGGCTGGATCCCGGCCAATTTCATAAATGGGCAAAACCGGGCCTTATTTTGTGTTTTATTCTATTATTGGTTGTTTTGATCCCGGGAGTCGGGATTTTGCGTAACGGTGCAAGAAGCTGGCTGGGGATCGGTGCTTTTAGCATCCAGCCTTCGGAATTTATGAAATTGGCGATGATCGCTTTTTTGGCACGTATGTTTTCCAAACCCGGCTTTGATATCAAACGCTTTGCCGGTGGATTTTTGCCAGGGTTGATCCTGTTGGGGGCGGCGTTCGGGCTGATTATGCTGCAACCGGATTTGGGAACGGGAACAGTTCTGATGGGAACCGGCGTTGTTCTGATTTTTGCTGCCGGAGCAAGAATGAAACATCTGGCCTTTTTCTTTTTCCTCGGGATAGCCGGTTTTGCCGGTCTGATTCTGGCTGCCCCCTACCGGATTCAGCGTATTGCAGCTTTTTTTAATCCCTGGCAGGATCCGCTGGGAGCGGGATATCACCTGATTCAGTCACTATACGCCATTGGTCCGGGAGGTCTGATGGGACTCGGGCTCGGGATGAGCAAACAAAAGCATCTCTATCTGCCCGAGCCTCACACAGACTTTGTTTTTTCCATCCTTGCCGAAGAGTTGGGTTTTTTGGGAGCCGCAACCGTAATTGTCCTGTTTGCTGTGCTTGTTTGGCGTGGAATCCGGGTCGCAATCGGAGTGCCGGATTTGTTTTGCAGTCTGGTGGCAACAGGTATTACTGCGATGATTACAATTCAGGCTGTGATTAATATCGGAGTGGTTTCAGGGGCGTTTCCGGTAACGGGAATTACTTTGCCGTTTTTGAGTTATGGAGGGTCTTCGCTGACCCTGACGTTGGCAGCAGTGGGGATTTTGTTGAATTTGTCGAGATTTGTCCGTAAAACTGTATAACCGGGGAGGAAACAGCATGAAACGAATTTTGTTGTCCGGAGGCGGAACCGGTGGGCATATCTATCCGGCTTTGGCAATAGCGCGTGCAGTGCGTGCAAGATTTCCCGACGTTGAGATTGCTTATATCGGAACGGAAAACGGTCTGGAATCACGCATTGTGCCAAAAGAGGGGAACATTCGGTTTTATACAGTAGAAATTCAAGGTTTTAAGCGCAGTGTTTCATGGGAAAATGTGAGAACCATTCGCAAATTTGTACAGGCTGTACGCAAGGCAAAAGTCTATTTGCGGGAGTTCAAGCCGGACGTTGTTGTCGGTACGGGGGGATACGTCAGCGGACCAGCCGTTTATGCGGCGCACCAGATGGGTATCCCTACATTAATTCATGAACAGAATGTTGTGCTGGGTTTGACCACCAAATTTTTAGCGCGTTTTGTTGATGTGATCGCGATTAGTATGGAAGAGTCCCAGAAATACTTGACCCGTGCCAATCGTATCGTGTTTACGGGCAATCCCAGAGCGACAGAAGTAATTCAGGCCAATGCCGCATTGGGCAGAAAATCGCTGGGAATCGATGATTCGCACAAGCCGATTGTATTGTTTTGCGGCGGGAGCCGTGGAGCAAAGGTGATTAACGAATCCGTGCTGCAAATGATTCCGCAAATGAAAGAAATGCCGGATGTGCATTTTGTTTATGTCACCGGGGAAGCGCATTTTGAAAAAATTTCTTCAGAGGTTCAGGCAGATCAGATTCCCAACCTGGATATCAAGCCGTTTATATATAATATGCCGGATGTGCTGGCGGCCACTTACCTGCTTGTGGGACGAGCCGGTGCTTCCACGCTGGCGGAGTTGACAGCACTGGGTTTGCCTTCTGTTCTGATTCCATCCCCGTATGTGACAAATAACCATCAGGAAATTAATGCAAGATGGCTGGAGGAACAGGGGGCTTCCAGAATGCTTTTGGAAAGTGAATGTACTGCGGACAAATTATGGCATGAAGTCAAGTGCCTGATTGAGAACAAGGAGGAACACCATGCCATGAGTGAGGCAGCCAGCCGGTTGGGGCGCCCCCATGCAGCAGAGGTATTGGTAAATGAGCTGGAAAAGATTGCATTTACGCAGGTATGAAATCCACATATATAATCAGGAGTGGGCTTTTGTCACATTGATTTTTTTAAAGGCATAAACTGTGTTAAGCCAGGTTGGGATGGACTTTACCGGGATTTTTGGCTGGGAGGAGCGACAAAGTGAAACAGATCATCGAAGAATTGAAGAATATTGGCATTGAAGATGTGCGAGTCAATGAACCATTATCCCGTCATACAACATGGAAAGTGGGAGGTCCAGCCGACCTTTTGATATATCCGCGCAACAAGGAAGAACTTGAGCGTGCGATGCGGGTAGTTAATCAGCACAAACTGCCCTGGTGGACAATTGGCAGAGGGTCAAATCTGTTGGTTCGCGACGGAGGAATACGGGGCGTTGTTTTCAAGTTGGATAAAGGTTTTGATCACTTGAATATCGATGGCACCCGGGTTACAGCCGGCGGAGGCGTTTCAACCATTCTGCTGGCAACGATGACAGCCAGAAAGGGATTGACCGGCCTGGAATTTGCTGGAGGAATCCCCGGAAATATAGGTGGTGCCATCTATATGAATGCAGGTGCTCACGGGTCAGATATTTCTAAAGTTCTTCATTCGGCCACCGTACTTTTGGAAACGGGGGAATGGGTGACATTATCCAATAAAGAGATGGAATTTCGCTATCGTACTTCGGTGCTTCAAACCAAACTGAAGGGAATTCTTACTGAAGCCTCGTTTATCCTGGAGTATGGCGAGCTGGAAGAGATTATGTCACGACTGACTTCCTACAAGGAACACCGGAGAAAGACACAGCCTTTGCAATACCCTTGTGCTGGCAGCGTCTTCAGGAATCCGCCAGGAGATTATGCCGGTCGCCTGATTCAGGAAGCCGGTTTGAAAGGCTGTCGAATTGGCGGAGCCGAGGTTTCTTCCATGCATGCAAACTTTATTATTAACCGCGGGAATGCGACAGCACAAAATGTACTTCAACTGATTGAGCATATCAGGAATACGATTAAAGAAAAATACGGTGTGTGCCTGGAACCGGAAGTGCAGGTGGTGGGAGAAGAATAAACGGAGGTGACTCTTTGGAACAGTTTGTGATAGAAGGTGGAAAGCCTTTGTCAGGATCTGTTCGTGTCCAGGGTGCCAAAAATGCAACCTTGCCCATCATCGCAGCGACCGTATTGACTGAAGGAGTTCACAAAATCGAGAATGTCCCCGATCTGACAGATATACGGGCAATGTGTCAGATTCTGGAAGTGCTGGGGGCAGAAATTGTTTTTCAACAATCAGTCCTGTGGATCGATACAACCAGAATCAGAAGGCACTTGATTCCTGAATATCTGATGAAGCAGATTCGTTCTTCCGTTTTTTTGATGGGGCCCTTGCTGGCACGGCTGCACAAGGTAAGTGTAACCAAACCGGGAGGATGCAACATTGGCAAGCGCCCCATTGATCTGCATCTCAAAGGCCTGGCTCAACTGGGAACGGAAATCAGGGAGGCAGGGGAGATGATTTACTGCGAAACTTCCCAACTGAGAGGGAATCATATCCGCCTTGATTTTCCGAGTGTGGGTGCAACTGAAAATATATTGATGGCTGCGGTACTGGCCAGAGGAACAACCATTATCCAGAATGCAGCCCGTGAACCGGAGATTGTTGATTTGGCCAGGTTTTTGTGCAAAATGGGAGCCCAAATTGAAGGAGCAGGAACCTCAACCGTAAAGATTACTGGAGTTGAACGTTTAACAGCTGCTTCCCATCGGATTATGCCAGACCGGATTGTGGCTGGATCATTGGCAATTGCTGCTGCGGTAACGGGCGGGGAGATTGTACTGGAAGAGATCGGATATGATCAGATTGCGGGAGTGGCTTGCCATCTGGAGCCAATGGGCCTTCAGTTTGGCATTGTTCCGGGAGGAATAAAAACGGGATGCCCGTCTGGGATTCAGCCGGTACAGCACCTTGTGACAGAGCCGTTTCCCGGGTTTCCGACCGATTTGCAGCCGCAAACAATTGTCTTACTCGCCCTGGCGGACGGAATAAGCAGACTGACGGAAAACATTTTTGAATCACGCCTGAAGCATGTGGCAGAGTTGAAGAAAATGGGAGCCGATTTGGAACTGGATGGAAATACGGTCAGGATTTGCGGAGTCAGTCATCTGAGAGGGGCCACGGTTTATGCTTCTGATTTGCGTGCCGGTGCTGCCTTGATCATCGCCGGACTTGCTGCAACGGGTCGGACGGTGGTTTATGGAGCAAACCATATTGATCGGGGATATGAGTCGCTGGAAAAGGTATTCAGGCAATTGGGCGCAAATATAAATCGGAGGCGTATGGAGAAACAGTAGCACACCAGTGCCGCTGTTTTTTTGTGTAAAAACCTTTAAACATCGTATATTTGTGGTAATATATAGGGAAGATTAAGTATTTTGGCACCTTGGTACAGTCAGGCGAAGAGAGGAAAGGAGTAAACCTGGATGGTGGACGAGCAGATTCCTCCCTTTCGCAACCGGGTTGGCAAAAAAAGGTCCCCGTCACCATGGATATATGCATTTATTTTTTTATTTTTTACAGGGACGTTGTTTGCCATTTTTCTGCGATCTCCGTTAAGCAAAATCGAAAAAATCGAAGTGACTGGAAACCGGCTGGTGCCGGCCGGGGAGATTCTGGCCAGGGCCCAGCTGAAAAAAGGCGTTTCTTTTTTTGGCGTTCAAACTGGAGATGTGGTTGAACGGCTTTCTGCATTGCCGGAAATCGAACAAGTCAAGGTGGACAAATCATTTCCGGACAAGGTCCTGATTTCCATCAGGGAAAAAGAACTGGCTGCATGGCTTGAAACCCGGGGACAGAAACGTGTTCCCATTCTTTCGGACGGTACCATCCTATCTCATCGATTGTCAGCTTTCCCACAGAACCGGATCGTTTTTACCGACTGGAACCATTCCGATCCCAATCTGAAACCCGCCGTGCAGGAAATTGTAAAATTGCCCGAAACTGTAAAGCGTTCGGTCAGAAAAGTAAAACCTGTTCCCGATCACAAGGACCAGGTAGAAATCTGGACTGATCGTCAACATCGCATTTTTGTGAGAGTTGAAGATCTTTCACAAAAAATGAGTTATTATCCCTCGTTTTTTAATCATCCACGAGGTACACTATTTTTGTTGGAAAGTATCTGGTTTATTCCCGATACACCGGAGAGAGCATCCTGATTAATGGTGGAAAGTTATTAAAAAAGAAAAACTTGGAAAAGGAAATCAATAAAAATGGATAGTTTTAAAAAGGGTTAAGCTTAGCAATTGTTGAATATGGTTTGTAAGTGTTTTATTTTCCTCCCTTTTCCTTAATATAATTCAAATGTCTGCCTTAAGTTTGACTCTCGGGCAAGGAGGTGCCCAGGATTTGAGCAATCAAGATTTCGTTATATCTTTGGATATTGGATCTTCACAGGTTCGGGTTATCGTAGCTGAAGTAAACGCAGATGGAACACCGCATATTGTGGGAGTAGGAACAGCGGAATCACAAGGAATGAAAAAGGGAGCTATCATTAATATTGATCAGGCTGTACAATCGATACGTGAAGCGGTAGATCATGCTGAACGCATGGTTGGCATAGAGATTTCAGAGGTATATGTCGGAATATCGGGACATCATATCTCTTTGCAACCGAGTCATGGAGTTGTAGCGGTTTCCAGTGAAGACAGGGAAATCGGATATCACGACATCGACCGTGTGTTGCAGGCATCCAGAGTAATTGCGTTGCCGCCGGAACGGGCGATTATTGAAGTGGTTCCCAAACAGTTTATCGTCGACGGCCTCGATGATATCAAGGACCCAAACGGAATGGTTGGTGTCAGGCTGGAAGTGGATGCGATTATCGTTACCGGAACAAAAACAATCATGACGAATCTGCTTCGCTGTGTAGAGCGGGCTGACCTGAATATAGCCGGTATGGTATTTTTGCCTTTGGCCGCAAGCGAACTTTGCCTGTCCAATGATGAAAAAAATCTGGGAGTGGTCATGGTTGATATTGGCGGGGGAACCACTACGCTAACGGTCTACCGGCAAGGTTTTCTTGCAGGAACTTCAGTTATCCCGATCGGTGGAGAATATATAACCAACGATATTGCAATCGGACTTCGCACACAGACCAGCAGGGCTGAAGAGGTAAAATGCCAGTATGGTGTAGCAAGCAAGGAATTTGCGAAAACGGATGAAACGTTCAAAGTCCAGACAATCGGGACAAGCAGGGAACGGATTGTCACACAACTGGAACTTGCGCAAATCATTGAACCGCGTTTGGAAGAAATGTTCCAGTTGGTCCGCCAGCAAGTAAAGGCGATGGGTTTTTCCGACGAGCCTGCCGGCGGTTATGTACTGACGGGGGGAGTCATGGCTACCCGGCATATCCTGGATGTTGCACAGAGCCAGCTGGGGGCAGCCGTTCGAATTGCCACTCCTCAAAATATTGGTGTAAAAGAGCCGTCATATACGGGTGGGGTTGGCATGATTTACTATTTGCATCAACGTGGGGCTTTTCAAGTTGAATCGAATCGTTCAACTCATCACCCTCCTCGACAGAAAAAGCAGCGCAAACAGTCTGCTTTTGAAAAAATGAAAAGCTGGTTTAGTGAATTTATTTAATCAGGATTTTTTTGAGTTTCGATTATTGGAGGGACAAGACTATGTTGGATTTTGATCTGGAAATGGAACAAATTGCCCAGATAAAGGTCATCGGTGTCGGTGGAGGCGGAAGCAATGCGGTAAACCGAATGATCGAAGCGGGAGTCCAAGGGGTTGAATTTATTGCGGTAAACACCGATGCCCAGGCCTTGAACCGTTCAAAGGCGCCTTATCGCCTGCAGATTGGCGAAAAACTGACCAGGGGTCTGGGGGCCGGTGCCAAGCCGGAAATTGGCAAAAAGGCAGCAGAGGAGAGCCACGAACAAATTGAAAATGTGCTGAAAGGCGCCGATATGGTGTTTGTTACTGCGGGTATGGGCGGTGGAACGGGAACGGGAGCGGCACCGGAAATTGCCGCCATTGCCCGCGATTTGGGTGCCCTGACTGTAGGAGTGGTTACCAAGCCTTTTACTTTTGAGGGCAGGAGGAGAACCAGCCAGGCGGAACAGGGAGTCGCTGCACTCAAGGAGAAAGTTGACACATTGATTGTGATTCCCAACGATCGCCTGCTGGAAATCGTGGACAAGAACACCCCGATGCTCGAAGCATTTAAAGAAGCAGACAATGTGTTGCGGCAGGGAGTTCAGGGGATTTCCGACCTGATTGCCGTGCCGGGACTGATTAACCTCGATTTTGCCGATGTACGGACGATCATGACAGAACGGGGCTCAGCCTTGATGGGAATAGGCCAGGCAAACGGGGAAAACCGGGCGGCAGATGCAGCGAAAAAGGCCATTTGCAGTCCGCTTCTCGAGACGTCGATTGAAGGGGCACGCGGTGTGCTGTTAAATATTACTGGTGGTTCCAACCTGAGCCTGTATGAAGTTTATGAAGCAGCGGATATTGTTACGCAGGCTTCCCATTCAGAAGTAAACATGATCTTTGGGGCAGTAATCAATGAAGAACTGAAAGACGAAATTTATGTGACCGTAATTGCAACCGGTTTTGATCACGAGGAGCAACAGAAAAAAGGTTCCAAACTGCATACACATCAGCAAACCGGACAAGGGAAACCGATATTTGGCAATACCAATCCTGATTTTAACCCCTTTAATCAGGCCAAGGAACTGAAACCACGGCCTGACGAAGACAACATTTTAAACCCGTATGGCAATCTGGAAGTGCCGACTTTTTTACGCACCCGAAAAAATAACAAACCCAAATAAACAAGCCCAAAGCACAAGCATGGCGATCATTTTCCTTAACCGGGAAGCGATCGCCATGCTTTTTTTGAATGGTTTTTGATAAATGGTTCCGGCCTTTTTCATTTTTATCACAAAGGCAACACAGAAAAACTTTGTGAAGAGCTTTACCCGGCTTCGGGAAACGGAGCGGTTGTCTGACTGGAATTCATTCAGACAAGAAGACACATAACGGGAAACTGATTCTTGCAGATGATATTTCGTTACTCCTGCTGATAACCTTAAATTCATTGCGGTTAAAAATAAACCAATATAAAATAATAATATACAGATAATTATGAAATATTTTACTTTAGTCTTTTTACAAGCTTTACCAAAAAAATTTCACTCCGCAACGGGATTCCCTAAAAAATTGGAGGATGGGCTGGAATATGAAAAATGCTTTTATTTTCGCCTCCCTTTTTTTTCTTTGTTCATGTGCGGCGGGAGAAATTGCAATGCAACAGGCAAATATCGGGGTTATTTATACCGATTCCTTGAAAGAGGACAGCCAGTTTGTTCTGCTGGACAATGCCGGTCAAATCATTGATTCCCATCGAATAATGGAAACCGGGATTTTTCAGATTTCGGAAAAGGGAAATGGAAATTTGCTCCTGCCCGTCACCTTTGGTGAAAGTTTTATTCATATTTCTGCGGATGGTGAGGTTTCCAAAGAAGAAACCCTTGCATTTCCGTTACATACAAGGGAAAAAAACGAGATACGAACAACGACATATAATACGCATCTGGAATATGGAACGTTGAAAATCAGATACAAAGAGCAGGAAAAGTCAATCAGACTGAATGGCTTTTTGCGCGTTGTTGATTTTGATGACAGGTATGCCTACGTTTTTGCAACCGTGATTCAGGAGAAGCGTCCGGTGCTTTATATCATTGAACTGAAAACAGGCAAGCTGGTCAGGGAAATAAATCTGGCCATCGATCAGGCCAATGATCTGGGAATTATGGAAGATAAAATTATCGTTTCTTCGGTTGAAGAGGATAATAACAAAATTGCTGTTATCAGCAAAAAGAACTGGCAGCAACGATACATCTCCCTGCCCCATTTACAACCGGAATTCCTTTATGAGGCAGACGGGAAAATCATTGTGACCCACCGGCTGCAGGGAGAAGTAACAGTGCTCGACGGGAAAACTTTCAGGATTTTACAGACTTCCAGATTGCCCCAGCCCATTTTTAAAGCAAGATTGTTGAAGGATAAACTTTATGTATTATCCCAATTAAACAACAGGAAGACTGCCGGTTTCATTGGCATATATGATATCCATACCTGGAAACAGGAAGAAAAGATTTTGCTGCCAAAGATCAGAAACACAAGGGTTCAGGATATAACGGTGATCCGGTAAAAACAGGTATTTGACCATGTTCCAATATTCCAATATCTTTCTTGCCATAGCAGAAGATTTAAATGATCAACAAGTATATCCGCTGGTTAAAGACTATTTTTTCAGGAATCAACCGGTTCCATCTTTTACTCCATATACCGGGCTCTTTTAACGGGATTATATACAAGGCTCAATATCAAAGAATCCGGACAACCGATATTGTGCTTGTGCTTTTTCATTGCAGAAAGTGTATCCTGACGAATAAAACCATAAACGGCCCATAATGGCAGGAATGCTTCTCAACTCCCCATTCTCAATAATCTTCACGAACACCAGTCTTTTTGTTTCACAAATAATTTTTTCAATCTTGCGCAGACCAACATGCCCGCTGTCTGGCAATCAATGCACACCATCAAAATGCGGTTAACGGTCTGTTTTTCATTTTGCCAAATCCCGTTTTACTCTTTGAAATCTGTTTTTTGGGCGCATTGTTAGATGTTTGACGACAGCATAAGGATTCGACGAAAAAAGTCAAACAGGATTGGCAAGTTTAGACAGACTTTGAAATATAGATGAGATATACTGTTCTCACTTCGGTTTGGAGAGGGAGTTTTATGACCGTTTATGCTGATGTGATTTTCTTCCTCAACAGCGCAATTGATTTCCTTCTGTTATGGCTGACGTCGGGAATTCGCAAACAGCGGACAACCTGGTGGCGACTGGCGCTTTCCGGTATGCTGGGCGGCCTGTATTCGATGTTGCATTTATGGTCCCGGTTTTCGATCGCTTATTTCTTTCCGGTGAAAATCCTTGTGTCGGTCTTTATGGTGCTGATTGCTTTCGGCTGGAAGCATCCGCTTGCGTTTGTGCGCAATTTGGGAATGTTTTACCTTGTCTGTTTCATTACGGGCGGAGCCATGATTGCATTCCACTATGTAATGACAGGGGACAGCCAGGCCGCCGGCGGCATTTTTTATTCCCAATCCGCTTACGGCTGGGGTTCACCTGTCTCATGGGCACTCATACTTTTCGGTTTTCCCCTGGTATGGATGTATACGCGTTTTTCCCTGCGGCAACTGGATGAGCGACAGATGTTCAGCCAATTTATTGCCGAAGTGACAATCCGGTTGCAGGATCGGGAACTGACCTGTGCCGGGCTCGTTGATACGGGCAATCAGTTGCGTGATCCCCTTACCCGGTCACCGGTGATCCTCGTAGAACTGGATTCGTTGAAACCGTTGATTCCGGAAGTGCTGTGGGAAATGGCGCAAAAACGGGAGCTGGAAAAAGACTGGGATCGTTTGCCGGTTGAATGGATGAACCGGATTCGCCTGGTTCCTTACCGGGCAGCGGGAAAAGAAAATAATCTGCTTTTGGCGATCAAGCCGGATCACGTTATTGTCGCACAAGGAAAAAGTCAGAATAAAATCAGAAAAATCCTCATAGGTATAGATGTCGGACGTCTGTCATCTGACGGTGCTTATCAGGCGATTATTCATCCATCTTGTCTTTCCAGAGCAATTTCCTGAATCCAAGCAAAAAGGGAGGCATGGGCATGTTTGCCAAATGGAAAATTGTTTTTCAGATTTTTTGGTATCGTCTTTTAATTCATCTTGGTGTAAAAGGGGAAGAAATTTACTATATTGGAGGAAGCGAAGCATTGCCGCCTCCGCTTTCCCGGGAAGAAGAAGCGCACTTGCTGAAACGTCTCCCAAGCGGAGAATCAGCGGTCAGGGCAATCCTGATCGAGCGCAACCTGCGGTTGGTGGTTTATATTGCCAGAAAGTTTGAAAATACCGGCATCCATATTGAAGACCTGGTATCCATCGGGACAATCGGTTTGATTAAAGCAGTCAACACCTTTGACCCGACAAAAAAGATCAAATTGGCTACTTATGCATCCCGGTGCATTGAAAATGAAATTTTGATGTTTTTGCGCCGTAACAACAAGATTCGTTCCGAGGTTTCTTTTGACGAACCGCTCAACACTGACTGGGATGGAAACGAATTGCTTCTGTCCGATGTTCTTGGAACCGAAAATGACACTATTTATCGGGATATTGAGGATGAAGTGGATAAAAAAATTCTGCGTACCGCCTTGTCAAATCTATCAGATCGGGAACGAAAAATCATGGTCCTGCGTTTTGGACTGGATGGTGGAGAAGAAAAAACACAGAAGGATGTGGCGGACCTGTTAGGAATCTCCCAGTCTTATATTTCACGCCTTGAAAAAAGAATTATTAAGAGATTGCGTAAAGAATTCAATAAAATGGTTTAATTTCATTCTTATTATAAATTCTCCTGCTCAGGACATACTGTAATTTAGTTCCATCCTGAGGAGGAGAATTTTTATGGCACGAAATAAAGTGGAAATTTGTGGAGTGGATACATCAAAGCTTCCGGTACTAAAAAACAAGGAGATGCGTGTACTGTTTCAGAAATTTCAGGCTGGAGATTACAAGATGCGTCAGAAACTGGTGAATGGGAATCTGCGCCTGGTATTAAGTGTCATTCAACGGTTTAACAACCGGGGAGAATGTTTGGATGACTTGTTTCAGGTCGGTTGTATAGGCCTGATGAAAGCTATTGACAACTTTGACCTTAGCCAAAACGTTAAATTTTCCACCTATGCAGTGCCTATGATAATAGGTGAGATCAGGCGGTATTTGCGTGACAACAATCCGATCCGCGTATCACGCTCCTTGCGGGACATTGCCTACAAAGCGCTTCAGGTCCGTGATCAACTGACCAACCAGCATTCACGTGAACCCAGCATATATGAAATATCTGAAGCTCTGAATGTCCCGAAAGAAGACGTTGTCTTTGCGCTTGATGCCATCCAGGATCCTGTTTCATTGTTTGAACCCGTGTACCAGGACGGTGGCGATCCCATTTTCGTGATGGATCAGTTAAGTGACGATAAAACAAAAGATAAGCAGTGGATCGAGGAAATCGCCTTGAAGGAAGCGATGAACAAGCTGAATGACCGGGAAAAAATGATCTTATCGATGCGATTTTTTGAAGGTAAAACACAGATGGAGGTCGCGCAGGAAATCGGTATTTCCCAGGCACAGGTTTCACGACTGGAGAAAGCAGCCATTCAACAGATGAATAAATTTATCAATTGAAACGAATGTAACGGCTTGCCGATCGGAATTGCAGATGGCAAGCTTTTTTAATGGATAATAAAATATCTTTTTATTGCCTGTTTTACGGGTTTGGATAATCCTGATCAGGAGGCGATAAATTTTGCGCTTGTTGACAAATTTGTGCCAGAATCAAATCCTTTTGCCGGTTTATTTTTTTATATAATAATGAAGGTATGTCACTTTTACAAAAATGCCGAGTAGATTGACAAGTTTGACTGGGCGCAAGCCAATGAAAACCGGTTGATAGTCAAAATAATTTTCAAATCGGGAAAAGCTTGTCTTCATACCGGATGTGGAAAATGCAGCCAGTGCAGCCGGTAACGGGAAGCAATCCGGTCAGAAATTTCAATAAGGTTGATTTGACCGGATGAAGAAATTAAAAAAATATCCGATGGATCCGTTGCGGGCAACTATTTCCTATACATTTTCAATCCGTCCAACATATATATAAAATAAATCAAACGGACGGAGGCATCTCTTATATGAAAATTTCGGAGTTGCAGGCCAAAGATGTCGTAAACATTGCGGATGGCCGCAAATTGGGGCATATATACGATTTGGATCTGGATCTGCGTCGCGGAGTAATTCGGGCGATCGTGATTCCGGGAGAAAGCAAATGGTTTGGACTTGTTTCCGGCGGGCATGAGTGGGTGATCCCATGGCGGCAGATTGTAAAAATCGGCTCCGATGTGATCCTGGTACGACTGGATAGCCGCGAGCAGACTCCGTACACAGAAACCGATCCGGTCTACCTGTTTCCGGACGAACAGGAGCAACGCTGACTGTTTGTTCCGGTAGAAAAATGTGGTAATATGTTACGAAGGGAGGGAGTGTATGGAACCGTTTAAATTCAAATCTGAAAATGGTATCCCTTTTTTTGTGATTGAGGAATGGGAAAAAGCGTATCCCCATCTGACAGTGGGTTTTAGCGCTAGAAATAAAAGGGAAGATATGAATTGCAGAAACTATGCTTTTCACGTTGGCGACCAGCCTGGGCAGGTCCTTTCCAATCGAAAAAAACTGGCTTCGGTGCTGGAAATGCCTTTTTCATCCTGGACAAGCGGTGAACAGGTACATGGTATTCACGTCCAGTCTGTAAGCCGGGAGCACAGGGGGAATGGAAAAGATTCACGCGAAACAGCCTTTCAGGAAACGGACGGAATGATTACAGGTGAACCGGATCTTTTGCTGGCGGCCTATTTTGCTGATTGTGTCCCTCTTTATTTTTATGCTCCGGATATTGACTGGATTGGCGTTGCCCATGCCGGTTGGAAAGGAACTGTGGGAGGAATTGGCCGGAATGTGGTAGCCCGTTTACAGGAAATGGGGGCTGATGCCGGACAGATTCGGGTTGCTGTCGGACCGTCTATCGGTCCTTGTTGTTATGAGGTGGACGAACGCGTCATACGGCCGCTGGAAAAACTGCTGACCGATACAAAAGAAATGGATGAAGTTGCCAAAAGCTGTATTGCAGGCCGCTGGCAACTGGATTTAAAAAGAGCAAACGTCAGGATATTGGAGAAGACAGGTGTAAAATCAGAGCATATTCTTGTATCCAAATGGTGTACAAGCTGTGATGACAGCTACTTTTATTCCCATCGCCGGGATCAGGGTGTAACAGGAAGGATGGTTGCATGGATCGGAAAGAAGGAATAGAGACAGGAATGAACGAATTTGCTAATCGATGGGAAAATATAAAACGGCGGGTGGAACGGGCATGCAGGCGGGCCGCCCGGAATCCGGAAGAGGTAAATGTCCTGGCCGTCACGAAATACTTGGATATTGAGGATACTAGGCTTGTGCTTGATGCAGGATTGACTCATATTGGCGAAAACAGGGTGCAAAATGCCCTTCCCAAATGGAATGAACTGGGTAATCTTGCAACCTGGCATTTTATTGGACATTTGCAGCGCAGAAAAGTGAAAGATGTCGTAGGTCGATTTGCCTTTATCCATTCACTGGACCGGTTTTCGCTGGCTGAAGAGATTGACCGCCGTGTATCAGCAGGCGGATATCCGCCGCAGCGTTGTTTCTTGCAAGTAAATGTTTCCGGGGAACAGTCAAAGTATGGAATTTCCCCGCAGGAATTGGAAGAGTTTGCCTGTGAAGTGGCGAATTTACCCAACATTGAGATAGTAGGCCTGATGACGATGGCACCGATTGCGGACAACCCTGAAGAAGTGAGGCCTGTCTTTCGAGAATTGAAACGATTGCAAGGAAAATTACAACGGTTAAAACCCCGTTTACGAGTTCCTCATTTATCAATGGGCATGTCCCAAGATTTTGAAATTGCCATTGAAGAAGGGGCAACATGGATTCGCTTGGGCTCCGTATTGGTAGGAGGTGGGAAGCGGGGTAGCCTTTAATCGGGAGGCGATTTCCTGTGACATTGATAGACCGAATCATGGGCTTTTTTGGTGTGAATGACGATGAACTGTATGATGAGGAAGTGGAGGAAGAACGTGAATCCACCTCGTCAAACAAAGGGCGCAGCAACATTGTTTCATTGCATACGCAAAAAAATATTCGCATGGTGCTGTTTGAACCGCGTACTTATGAAGAGTCCCCGGAAATTGCGGATCACCTCAAAAGCCATCGTCCTGTTGTTGTCAATCTCCAACTGGTCCGTCGCGATCAGGGGTTAAGAATTATCGACTTTTTGAGTGGAACAGTATATGCTTTAGGAGGGAATATTCAAAAGCTGGGCAACAACATTTTTATCTGCACACCGGCCAACGTAGATATTCAGGGGACGATCACGGATATCCTGAATGAAGAAGAAGCTAGAGATTTGAGGTGAAGAGACGCGAATGATTATTTATACAATAATTGACAAGCTGTTTATGGTTTATTACATTGTGCTGATTATATACATTTTGTCATCGTGGTTTCCCAATTTCAGAGATACACCGGTTGGCACCCTGCTGGAAAAGTTGTCCGAGCCTTATTTGAGTGTTTTTCGGCGTTTCATTCCTCCGATCGGCGGATTGGATCTGTCCCCGATTCTGGCACTGTTTGTACTTCATTATGTCGAAATGGGCCTGTTTACCGTAATCAGCTGGATTTTGTAGATGAAAGATGAGCAAAAATAACATATTCATGCACTTTCGTCCGGAAGAACATCCATTTGTGGAGCGTTCACTGGATTATGCGGAGCGCGCATCCGTAAAAAAACGGTTGGTCGTAACACCTTTTCTTGATCCAAGAGAGGTTGCAATTCTGGCTGCGATTGTTCGGCGAGACCCCGATCTTGTTTTTTTGACGGATGGAGGTTATGGGGAAGCCGAGCGAAAACGGGCCCTGATCGCGCCGGACCATTATGTAGAAAATCCGGATCTGTTTAATATAAGTTTTCTGCGTCTGGAAACAGCAGGGATGAAACGCCTGGAACACCGGGATGTACTTGGCGCCGTGCTGGGATTGGGAATTAAAAGGAATATATTGGGAGATATTATTCCTCACAATAAGGGAAGTGATATAATCGTCGCCGGGGAGATGGAAGATTACCTGTCTGCCACTATTGGACAAGTCGGACGTCATCGTGTTAGTATAAAAAAGATTACTCGCCCAGAACTGGCTCTTCCCGAACAGAACACAAGAATTCGGACTGTTTCTGTGGCTTCAATGCGTATTGATGCGGTTTTGGCAGAAGGTTACCGGGTCTCTAGAACAAAGGCATCGTCTCTGATTAAAAGCGGCAAGTGCAAAGTAAACTGGAAAGTGGTGGATAAACCGGATTACCTGATTGAACCTGGCGACCTGATCTCCCTTAGAGGATTTGGACGTATAGTTGTAGAAGGTATTGAAGGACATAGCAAAAAAGGAAGAATAAGGATTAAACTAATTACTTACATTTGAGAGAAATTTCTTTTATATAGTGTTTATAGTAATCCGGAAGGATATCTGGTAATATTGTC
>JBAVDL010000193.1:0-6723 GCA_049587175.1 Thermoactinomyces sp. | reverse complement strand
CTGTTAAAGTCCTTTTTTGCTGACAAGTCCCTGTCTGCAGATGTGATTGAAGGAGATGAGATTGAACTGGAATATACCCGGGCCAAAGTAGTCAGAGGCAAAAATGTAAAAATCGGCCCGGGGTGTAAAGTGGATCTCGTGGAATACCAGGATTCCTATGATGCAGACAGTGACGCAGAAGTAAAAGAAGCAAAACAAGTCTGAGGAAAAGACCGCCCCAGACTTGCCGAGGGCGGTCTCACTGTTCTTTCCACTTGATGTTGCAGCCCATACTCGGTTTTTGCATAACGGTAACCGGTTCATGATTCAATATTTGATTGAGCGCGGTACGAATCGAGTTGCCTGTAACCGGAATATCATTTCCAGGGCGTGAGTCATCAAGCTGCCCGCGATAAACACACGCCAGATTTTTATCAAAAATGTAAAAGTCGGGTGTGCATGCTGCTTGATAAGCTTTGGCAACTTCTTGCGTTTCATCGTACAAATACGGAAATGGATATTGAAACTGCTCTGCAATTTCCTTCATTTTGGCCGGCGAATCATCAGGGTATTGCTCCACATCATTGGAGTTAATGGCGACAAATGAAATGCCTTTGGGGATATAATCATTGGCCAGTTGTGTCAACTGTTGCTGAACATGTTTCACATAAGGACAATGATTGCAGATAAACATAACAACTGTTGCGATCGGTGATTTTACATCATTCAGGGATATTTTCTTTTGGGATACAACATCAAACAGATGAAAATCGGGTGCTTTTGCTCCCAGAGGAAACATAATTGATTCGGTTAATGCCATATGATTACCTCCTTAATCTCTCCAATATTATAATATCGCAAACGGAAGCTCCTCAAAAGTTTTCAGATGAGCAAGGCCTGTGTCAAAAGTGATAGACCCGTTTTTTTTATAATTTGCTGCATAAAAAATCAATAAAATATTTGTACCATTTATGCTATAATATTTTTACAAGCGATGCGATTTTCGCAGAAGGGATGGAGTCATTTGCCATCTAAAAAGAAAAGGATACCAATTGAAGTTGTCCGGGTGATTGACGGGGATACGATTAAAATTAAAAAAAATCGCAAGCTAGAACGAATTCGTCTTTTATATATTGATACACCTGAAGTGAATTCTACCAATTTGCTTGAACATTTCAAAGCGCTTGAGGCCAAAAAGTATATTTCAGGTCTGGTTCAGAGAGGCAAGGATATAACTATTGAACAAGGGGCAATCAAACGCGATCATTATGGGAGAATTCTGGCTCATGTATACATCGATGATATTCATTTGCAGCCATTGTTATTAAAAAGAGGACTGGCTCGTTGTGTCATTCCCAATCGAGCACGCAAATTCAAATCAGAACGCAAGTACCTGGAAGAATTCCTGCGCCTGGAAGCGATCGCTCGTAAAGAAAAGCGGGGAATTTGGGAATATGAACACTTTAACGGTGAAATGATAAACCGTGTCAGAAATATTCAGCATCAGTAAAACAGGGACTTGAAGCAAAGGATCCCTGTTTTCTTACAAATAGACAGAATATTTTGTTTTTTTGATAAAAACAGGTGTTCATCAGCTGGTTGTGTATGTTTTTTATCTCCAGGCCAAAAACCGGTTTATTCTGAAAGGATCAAATAGATAAAAGTATAAATTCACTCTTGCAGATATTTTTCTTTTGACTACAGTTCCTGGTTATTTCAAAATGGTAGTCAAGGGGGGTGAACGGATTCCATTTTGAATTCGAATATACCAAGGGAGGACGAGCATTGCCTGAAAACAACAATTCAGAGAAGCGAATGATCTCACCTGGGCAGTTTGACTGGCTTAAGCGGGAACTTTCCAGATTTGAGCAAACCGGTTTAATTACATCGGAACAGGTTCAGTCCATATTGTCTTCATACAAGGTAAAGGGGAAAACCGGTTTTATCCGGATCTTGCTAATGATTGGGTCAATTTTGATCGGGGTTGGTATACTCAGTTTTATCGCCGGAAATTGGAATGTTCTTTCCAAGACGGCAAAGTTTTCGCTTATTTTATTTGGTCTGGCCGGTGCTTATGTATCTGGTTGGAAGATGGAGAAAGATTTCCCGAAAACATCCAGAAGCCTTTATTATATTGGACTGGCCATTTTCGGAGCAGGCATTTTTCTGATTGGACAGATGTTTCACCAGTCTTCTGAGCCCCAACAAGCGTTTCTGGCCTGGTTATGCGGAGCGGTGCCATTGTCTTTATACTTGAAAGATCACTGGGTTTTCATATTTTCTATCGTTTTAACAGGTATTTATGCATCTTCAATATGGGATTCTTACCACTCCTATCCGTATCTGGTTTGGGCACTGATACCCTTTTTTTATTGGATCAATGAATGTTGGTTGCAAAAATCCAGAAATGTCTTTTTTCTTAACAACACATTGCTGATTTTCAGTTTATGGGCTACATTTATTCGCCTGGACTGGCATGGTGGCATTATTGCGCTGATATTCCTGCTAATTGGAACAGGCTTTGTTTTTCTGCCAATTTCCCATTACGCGAATGTACTGGAATACCAGGGATCTTTGATCCACGGAATTGCTTTTATTGCTTTAACATTGCCTGACCTGTGGAAAGTGTGGGAAACGGTTTTTCATGTGCCGTCTCTGGGATTTTTCCTGGCCGTTGGATATCTTTTGTTTCTGTTTTTCTTGCTGAAAAAAGGGAGTCTGTCGGCTGTAATCATTTCAGTTGCGCTTATTTTCCGGTTTTACATAGATTTATCAGTTGATTTTCTGCCCAAGTCGCTATATTTTCTCATCGGTGGTATTTTGTTGATTGCAGGCGGTTTTTGGATTGAAAAAAGCCGAAAAGGGGGGCGAAACAGATGAAAAAAAACAAACGCCGTTTTCCAGACCGATGGTTTTGGCTGACCCTCCTCGTACCGGTGGCTGTCCTTTTTTCAATGACCATCCAACCGCTTTCGGCTCTGCTTGATGGTGAACCAATTACGCTTCAGACGGTACCTGTTGATCCAAAAGATTTATTTTACGGGGATTATGTTGATTTAAAACTGGCCATTGAAGAAGTGGACGCTTCAATTGTAGATCCGTCGCTGACACAAAAGATTGAAAAAAATCCATCCCTTACCGGGATTCCCGTATATATTTCCTTAAAGCCAAAGGGAAAAACATGGGAAGCTGTGAAAGTTTCGGAAAGTACACCTACTGCTTCTCCATATCTGAAAGGAAAACTTCGTCCCTACCATACTTCTGTAAATAACGAGGGAAAGAAAATGTTTAGGATTGATTATCAGATAGATCGGTATTATGTGGAAGAAGGCGCCGGCAAAGAATTGGAAGAACTGTCCAGACAGGGCGATGTACAGGTTGAGGTAAAAGTGAAAAATGGATACGGAGTGATCGTAGGGGTAAAACGGATCCATTAAGTATTATCTTCTCTGAAGAAACCCGGGTATAACCAAGGGTTTCTTTTTTTGATGTACTTCAAAGATGGTTGTTTTAATTTGTTATGACAGGATTACCTATTTCCCCATCCATACAAAAAACATCCATGATTACTCCATTGCTAAAGAAAATATTAAATTTACTGCAAACAACATGGTGGCCAGTAATATTGGAAAGCACAGATTTCATGTAGGTATGATATTCCATTTGTTTCATCTCATTTAGCGACGGATCTACTCTTCTTCCACGAATGATCATACGGGAAGGGGTATTGAGCTCATCCTTGGAAATGATAATAATATTATTTTTATAAATGATTGCATCGACATCTGTGCATTTTTTTCCAAATAACTGATATTGTACATTGCGGTAAGCGTTACATATCTGTTGCTGGTATTGTTGAAGAAAGTTTATTTTCATTTTGATCCCTTTCCTCATTCCATAAAACAAATATTTTTATAAATACATGGAGAGCCTGCCAGTGACAGACTCCTCCAGAAAATCAGGAACTTTCATTTGTTAATATTATGCCTTCAAATCAAAAAATAATACACAAAATCCCATTTACTTTTCCAAATATGGTTCTCTTTTAATCAACCCATTCAATACTTTGCAATAAATGGTGTCTAATTAATTCGATAATAAAATCGTTGTAGTAATCCTGTCTTACAATCACCTGAAATTTATGATCTGCGTAGGCATAAAACAGAACATCGGTATAAACATCATTTTCATCAAAAAAATTGCGCACTTTTCGAAGTTCGTTGAGATAGGGAGTTTCCTTCAAAATTTGGATGTTAAACTCCACATCTTTTCCATCCGGCTTTTCCTCGATTTTAAGGATATCCGGATTGTAGCGGTATACCAGCTTCAAAAGAATTTCCTCCTTTTACATCAGGTAACGGAAATATACATAAATACTGGCCAAAATAACGGACAGCAGCATCAAAGGGAAACCGTATTTAAGAAATTGAATAAATGTAATCGGATATCCTTCTTTTCCTGACATTCCGGCAACGATAACATTTGCGCTCGCTCCAATCAGGGTACCGTTTCCACCCAGACAGGCTCCAAGAGCAAGACTCCACCACAATGGTTCCAGATTTGTGATTCCGATGTTTCCCATCTCCTGAATCATGGGAATCATGGTGGCAACAAACGGGATATTATCTACAAAGGCAGAGGCAATGGCGCTGAGCCACATAATCAGCATGGAAGTGATGACGAGATCTCCGCCGGTCATCGCAATGGCTTGCTCGGCCAGTTCCGAGATGACTCCGGTTTCAACCAACCCTGAGACAAGCATAAACAAGCCGATGAAGAAGAAAATGGTCATCCATTCCACTTTCTTGAATGCTTCTTCCATCATGTGCTCCCCAGTGAGCAGAAGGAAAATAAATGCTCCTGCCAAGGCGACTGTAGCAGACTCCAGATGAAGAAGTTGATGCAGGAAAAAGCCGAGAATGGTCAGCCCCAGAACAAATAAAGCTTTCTTCAACAACTTGTGATCAGTAATCAACTCGGATTCATCCATTTGCATAATGCTCTGTTTCCGCTCTTCAGTCGTCTGAATCTGTTTGCGGAATAACAGAACAAAAATCGGCACAAATACAGCCATAATGACAATGGCGATTGGAGTCAGGTTTGTAATAAACGCCATAAATGTCAGTTCCTTGACGGCGCTGCCAATCATAATATTGGGCGGGTCGCCAATCAGTGTTGCCGTTCCTCCGACATTGGAGGCAATAATCTGGGCGATGAGGTAGGGGATCGGATTTACGCCAAGTTGGCGCGTAATGCTAAAGGTGACGGGCACCATAAGAAGAACGGTTGTAACATTATCCAGAAATGCTGATCCAAACGCGGTGATGAGTGCCAGTACAATCAGAATGCGGACCGGCTCTCCCTTTGCTTTTTTGGCTGCCTTTACAGCAATATATTTAAACAGTCCTGTTTCTGCTGTAATACTTACAATAATCATCATGCCAACAAGCAGGCCGAGTGTATTAAAATCAATATGGTGAATGGCTGTTTCCTGATCGACGATCCCGAGAACAACCATCAGCCCGCCACCGATCATGGCGACGATGGTGCGATGAATCTTTTCTGCGATAATTAAACCATAGATGACCACAAAAATACCGATTGCCAGAATTGCTTGTTGTTCCATAGTACCTCCCAAGACTTGTAATTTTTTAATTATATCCAAAGATCATACAAACAAACCAGATATTCCCTCCTTTTTTCAGATGATTATACCGGTTAAATTTGCCGGAAAAAAGATAAAAGGAACCTGTTGGTGACAGGCTCCTCCATAAACAAGCATTTTCAATTTGGAATCTAATGAAATTATAACGTTAAATACTTGATCATGTAAAGAGCCTATATTTTGTGTCTGGCTTTGGATGTATAGATGCAGAAGATAACCATTTAAAAACAAAAAAGGATTGACATTGACGTATACGTAAAGGTGTATGGTTATTGTGTCAGGAGGTGAACTGATGGAATATACCGTACAGAAACTGGCCCGGTTAGCAGGGATCAGTCCCCGAACCCTTCGGTATTATGACGAAATAGGGATTCTGAAGCCGGCCAGAATCAATTCATCCGGATACCGGATCTATGGAAGGGCTGAAGTTGATCGCCTGCAACAAATTCTGTTTTACAAGGAACTTGGAGTCAGTCTTAACAAGATCAGGAAAATCGTTACCTCTCCTGATTATGATGGGGCCAGGGCGCTTCGGGAACACCATAAACAACTCCTTGACAAAAGAAAACAGTTGGATGTCCTGATTACCAATGTGGAAAAAACGATTGCTTCCATGGAGGGGAGAATAATTATGACAGATAAAGAGAAATTTGAAGGTTTCAAGAAGCGGTTGATTGAGGAAAACGAGGCGAAATATGGAAAAGAAATTCGCCGCAAATACGGGGATGATACCGTAAACCGATCCAATGAAAAGTTTCTTGCGATGACAGAGGAACAACATGAGGAATTTACCCGCCTGACCAATGAAGTCCTGGAGACGCTCGACAAGGCGTTTGAAACGGGCGATCCGGCCGGAGAACTAGCACAGAAAACGGCAGAACTGCACAAAAAATGGCTTACATTTACCTGGAGTGACTACAGTAGGGAAGCACATGCCGGTCTTGCCCAAATGTATGTGGATGATGAACGGTTCAAGGCTTATTATGAAAAAAAACCGGGGATGACAGAGTTTTTGAGAGATGCTATCCACATTTATACAGGATTTGAGAAACAAGAATAAGACCTTGTATACCTGTGGC
>JBAVDL010000192.1:0-22454 GCA_049587175.1 Thermoactinomyces sp. | reverse complement strand
AACATAATTAAATCCCCCATCGCTATTTTCTATATAAAATGATTCGACAAAAAAGCTTGTCGACCTGTCATGAAAACTGACTTTGTCGACAAGCTGAAAGGAGTATCAAAGAACGATACTCCTTTTTTACAGGCAATGAAACATCCTGCAGGTGATCAAACCTGATCTTTCTCTGATTTCAAGTTATTTTTTTATTCCTGGCGAATTCTGTGAACAAAATGTTTTTCGATTACCGCAATGATCTGATACATGATGGTGGCTATGATAGCTACGATCATCAGACTCAGCATGACAAGATGCAGGTTAAATACCTGAAAGCCATAAATAATCAGGTAGCCGAGTCCCTGTTTGGAAACCAGGAATTCCCCGACAACAACACCAACCCAGGAAAGACCGACATTCACCTTCAAGGCAGCAATCATGTCAGGAATGCAGGCCGGAAAGATGATCTTAAAGAAAATTTGGCTTCTCCTGGCACCAAATGACTGTGCCAGGAGAAGATAACTCTGATCCACGCTTTGGAAACTTGTATAGATAACAATCGTCGTAATGATAATGGTAATGGCAATGCCCATTGCCAGAACAGAAGCAAAACCGGCTCCAAATGAAACGATGAAAAGCGGGCCCAGGGCAACTTTGGGCATGCTGTTCAGGACAACAAGGTAAGGGTCGAGAACACGGGACAAAAAAGGGGATGCCCAAATAACAGTAGCCAGGATGATGCCGGAGGCAGTACCGATTAAAAAGCCGGCGATTGTTTCCAGAGAAGTAATGGCGACATGCTGGTACAATTCCCCCGATCGGGCCAGTTCGACCGCCTGTTTCCACATCAGTGCGGGACTGCTGAACAAAAAGGAATCAATCCAGCCTGCTTGTGCCCCCCATTCCCAAAGGCCGATAAAACTGATCAGGATCAGAAAACGAAGAATCCAGACGCCAATCTGCCGCAGTCGCAATTTTCGCAAAAAACGGGCGTGTTGCGGACTGGATGCTCCTTTTTCCAACCATCGTTTCCATTGAAAGAACTTCATCTTTGTTTCACCTCCCGCCACAGTTCTTCAAATAACCGGCGAAACACGGGATGGCTCCGTGCCTTGAGCGGGGGCAACAAACGAATTTCTTCCGGAACGTCAAGGGTTTTGCGAATGGTCCCCGGTCTTCCACCCATTACGAGGATCCGATCACCGACAGCCAAAGCTTCCTCCAGATCATGTGTCACCAAAACAGCCGTTTTCTTTTGCTTTTTCATGACTTTCACCAACAAATCTTCCAGAATGATTTTGTTTTGAATGTCCAGTGCTGAAAACGGCTCATCCAACAGCAAAATATCGGGGTTTACCGCCAATGTTCGAACCAGTGCCACCCGTTGCCGCATGCCTCCGGACAGTTGGGACGGGTATTGATGGGCGATATGTCCGAGTCCCATCTGTTCCAGCAAATGAAAGGCATAATCGATTCGTTCCGGAGTTGCCTGTTTCTGCAGTTCCAGGCCCAAAAGCATATTTTGTGCAACAGTTCGCCATTCAAGCAATCCGTCTTTTTGCAGCATGTAACAGGTACATTTTGTCCGCTGGCTGATTTTTTTTCCAAACAGCAGGATTTTGCCGGCTGTCTGTTTGTAGATACCGGCAAGAAGCGACAGAATGGTGCTTTTGCCGCAACCGCTTGGGCCGACCAGCACAAGCAGTTCCCCTTGCGGGACGGTGAAATCAATACCGGAAATGGCGACAATTTCCTCTTTTTTGGTAAAGTAGGCATGCGTAACCTGACTCAGGGTAATGGCAGGTTCTGTCGTCTGCTTCATGGAGCAGCCTCCTTTGTCTCCTGAACCACTTTCCGGCTTACTTCAGTATCAATCAGTTGCTCAAAGGGGACGTTTTTGGGCAATTCGCCCGCTTGCCGCATGATATCCAGCAGATGCCGGTATTCATCCCGATCGATTACCGGATCGGGGGCATAAGAGGATTGTTCTTTATAGCGTTTGATCACACGTTCCAGGGTTGGTTTGCTTGTTTCGGGAAAATAACCGGAAATAGCTGAGGCGATTTCTTCAGGAGAGTGGTTTTGTACCCATCTTTGACCTTTATAAACGGCACGCACAAACTTTTCGGCGATTTCCGGATTTTGCCGGAGCCAGCTTTTTTTGGCCTGGTAGCAAGTATAGGGGAGATAACCGCTGTCTTTGCCAAAGGAGGCAACAATATATCCTTTGCCTTCTTCTTCAATTTTTGAGGCGATCGGTTCAAACAATTGGGCAAAATCACCTGTACCTGACAAAAAAGCATTCCCAAGATTCTGATAATCAACATTTTGGATAATTCGGACATCTTTGTGTGGTATCAGGTTGTTTTTTCTTTGCACATACTCACTGACCATTTCAGGCATCCCTCCACGGCGCTGCCCCAACAGTGATTTTCCTTCAAGCATTTGCCAGCTGAATTGTTTGATCGGTTTTCTTGATACCAGAAAAGAACCGTCGGTCTGGGTAAGCTGGGCGAATACCGCAATCGGGCTGTCGCCTGAGCGGGCAGTAACGTAAATTCCTGACTCGGCTCCGACCAGAACAATATCGGACTCGCCAGCAAGCAAAGTCGTCATGGTTTTGTCCCCGCCATTGCCGTTGACCAGTTCAATTGACAATCCTTCCTGCTGGAAAAAGCCCTGGCTCATGGCGACATACTGTGGAGCATAGAAGGGAGAATGCGTTACTTCAACCAGACGAATCCGGGTGTTGTCACTGCCGGATGACGGAGTACAGGCGGTAATCAGGGCAAAACACAGTGCCAGTACAAAACCGGGAATCCAGCCGACTTTTGCATGCAAAATATCACCTCATTAAAAATAGGCAAGAATTTATACATTTATTATATAATACGATTGCCGAAAAGTACTCACATGATTGAGCAGTTCCAAAATGTGTTCACAGGTCACAACTCTGTGATATGTTATAATAATTTATATTTCTTTGCTGGTTTATGTACCCGGATCAGCTTCTGGGATTTGAGGTGAAAGTGCTATGCATATCTTGACCGTCGGACTGAACCATAAGACTGCACCGGTTGAATTGCGGGAAAAACTGTCTTTTTCGGAAGATCGCCTGCAATTGGCTCTGAGAAGTTTGCGTGATATGAAAAGCATCCTGGAATGTGTTATTGTAAGCACTTGCAACAGAATGGAACTTTATGTTGTATGTGATCAGCTTCATACAGGGGAATACTATGCCAAAACCTTTCTGGAGAGCTGGTTCCGTCTTCCTCGCGAGGAATTTGTTGATCATTTGTATATCAAAAGCGGTCAGGAAGCAGTTCATCATCTGTTTCGTGTTGTATGCGGCATGGATTCCCTGGTATTGGGAGAAACACAGATTCTGGGACAGGTAAAACAGGCTTTTCAGACGGCAATGGAATACAAGACGACCGGTACTTTGTTCAATATGCTTTTCAAACAGGCGATTACCTTTGGGAAACGCGTTCATTCCAATACCGAAATTGGACAGAATGCGGTATCCGTCAGTTATGTCGCCGTAGAGCTGGGGAAAAAAATGTTTGATTCCTTCAAAGGCAAGACGATCCTGTTAATCGGTGCGGGCAAAATGAGTGAATTGACGGCGAAACATTTTTATTCATCCGGGACAAGCCGTGTTCTCGTTGTAAACCGGACATTTTCCAAGGCGGAGGAATTGGCTTCCAAGTTTCAGGGCGAAGCACGCCCCTGGGATCAACTGGTTCCTTCCCTTGAGGAAGCAGATATTGTTGTCAGCTCTACCGGAGCCAAGGAGCCGGTTTTAACCCGTGCCATGGTGGAACCGGTGCTGAAACATCGGCGGACGCCGCTCTTTTTGATCGATATAGCTGTTCCCCGTGATATTGATCCGGCGATTGATGAATTGGAATCCGTATTTTTATATGATATCGATGATTTGCATGGGATCGTCGATGCCAATCTGACCTTGCGGAAACAGGAAGCGGAAAAGATCAGTGCCTGGATTGAAAAAGAAGTGCGGGATTTTGGGGAGTGGCTTGATACCCTGGGGGTGGTTCCGCTGATTTCGGCGTTGCGCGAAAAGGCTTTATCGATTCAGGATGAAGCTGTCAAACGGATTGAGCGCAAATTGCCTGATATGACTGAAAAAGAGAAACGCGTCATTCGCAAGCATACAAAAAGTATCGTAAATCAGATGATGCGTGATCCAATTGTTCGCATCAAGGAATTGGCTACAACTTCACAAAAGGAAACAGCACAGGAATTGTTTGTCTATCTGTTTGCTCTTGAAGAAATATTGGCAAAAGAAGAGGAAGAAGCTTCTGCCCAAATAGAAGTAAAAAGTCCAGCGCTCGCCGGTAAAGCTTGGGTCCGCACGTAAGAGGGGGAAACCGATATGTTTGCGGAGCGTTGGATTTATGACTTCATGATTTATTTATATGCAATCAGCTTGCTGTTTTCAGTTGCGGGCCTGTTGCAGCAAAACAGGATTGCGGAAAGGATATCCTATTCTTTTCTGGGAATGGTATGGTTGATCCAGGCATTTGTTTTTTTCCTGGTGGTTTTCGATTGGTGGCCGGAAGCATTGTCATTCCAGCTTGATGCCTTGTTTATCTACTCATGGATTATTATCAGCTTTACTCTGGTTATGCGTTTTTTTTACCGTATGCCGATCTATTATCTGATAGCCAACCTGATGGGCTTTATTGCATTGGGACTCAATCTTTTTTTTGTGCGGCATAAATCTCCCGCTTTTGAGCACTTGTTGCTGACAGAGCTGGTTTTTATCCACGTGACAATGGCGATGATGGCTTATGTGGCCTATTCCCTGGCCTCGATCAGCGGGGGATTGTATCTGATTAACAACCATTTGCTAAAAGAAAAGAAATGGAACATTTTATTGCGCCGATTACCCAGCCTGGCCCGCCTTGAGTCTTTTTCGATCTGGCTGGTAATCTCAGGTACGGTTTTTTTGTTGATTTCACTGATATTGGGTATTATCTATGCTTACCAGACAGTCGGGGGACTGTTTTGGATCGATCTGAAATTATGGTGGTCTTTTCTGATTATTTTGCTGTACAGCCGGATTCTGTATGGATGGGTTCGAACCCGTCTGACCGGACGCCGTTTGGCCTGGTGGAATATTGCCTCTTTGCTGACGGTTTTGCTAAATTATTTTATTACCCAATCCAGTGCTACTTTTCACCATTGGTTTTAGGATCAAGAAGGAGCTTGGGGCTGGTATGACACAGAGATATGCCATGATGGTAGACTTGAAAAGGCGCCCCTGTCTGGTGGTTGGCGGAGGGAAAGTGGCTGAACGAAAAGCAAGATCCCTGATTGAATCTGAAGCTCATGTGAAACTGGTCAGTCCTTCAATAACTTCACAGATCATGGAATGGAGTTTGGCCGGAAAAATTGACTGGATCAAACGAACTTACCGAAGCAAGGATAATGATAATCAATTCCTGGTTATTGCAGCTACCAATGATAAAAATGTGAACCGGCAGGTATATCGGGCTGCCATGATCCGCAAGCAATGGGTCAATGTTGTGGATCAGCCCGAGCTTTGCAATTTTATGGTGCCTGCTACCGTCAGGCGCGGAAATTTGCAAATTCATGTTTCTACCAATGGCGCTTGCCCGGCGGTTACCAAAAAGATCCGTTGTGATCTGGAGGAGATCTACGGCCCGGAATATGAACTGTACCTGGATTTGATGCAGGAAATCCGCCAAATCATGCAGGTCAAGATAAAAGATCGCCGGTTGCGGTATCGGTTACTGAAAGAAATGGTAACCGAACAGTGGATTCGACTTTGCCGGGAAGAGCCGGATGATGCCCGGGACAGAATGTTAGATTGGCTGGAAGACATGATAACAGACAGTGAGAAGGAAGGAGGTTCCGTCAGATGCGGACGCTAGTTGTTGGAACAAGACAGAGCCAGTTGGCCTTGACCCAGACAGATTGGGTTATCAATCGTTTGCAGGAATTGGAACCGGGATTGGAAATCAGGCGCAAAAAGATTGTCACCAAGGGAGATCGGATTTTGGATGTTACCCTGTCAAAAGTGGGTGGCAAAGGTCTGTTTGTAAAAGAGATTGAACAGGCCATGCTGGACGGGGAAATTGATTTTGCTGTGCACAGCATGAAAGACATGCCTTCGGAATTGCCGCCCGGACTGGTTATCGGTGCGGTGCCGGTCAGGGAAACCCCTACGGATGCTTTGTTGTCAAGGGATGGAAAAACTTTGGATGAATTGCCGGGTGGATCCGTGGTAGGGACAAGCAGCCTGAGGCGCCAGGCCCAGATTTTGGCTTATCGGCCGGATCTGAAAGTTGAACCTGTCCGGGGCAATCTGGATACGAGGATCCGGAAGATGAAAGAAGGTCAGTTTGATGCCATTTTATTGGCTACATCCGGATTAAAACGGATGGGCTGGCAGGAAAAAGTATCCCAGGAACTCCCGCTTGATGTGATGTTGCCTGCAGTTGGTCAAGGGGCATTGGCCATTCAGTGCCGTGAAGATGATGAGGAGTTGCTTGCCATTCTCTCCAGACTGAATCATGAGGATACGGCCAGGACTGTTCGTGCAGAACGGGCTTTTTTAAATGCCTTCCAGGGAGGATGCCATTTGCCGCTGGCGGCTTATGCCGAAATAAACGGTGATGAGGTGCATTTGACAGGACTGGTGGCCCATCCGGATGGAACAGACGTTATCAAACAGGCGTTTATCGGAAAAGATGCACAGAAATCCGGAGAAACCCTGGCCAAATTGCTGAAAGAAGAGGGTGCCGGCGACCTCCTGGAAATGGTGAAAGAAGGGTTAGCTAAATGACAGGTACCGTATATCTGGTAGGAGCCGGTCCAGGAGATCCCGGTTTGATTACAGTAAACGGATTGAATGCCATTGCCAAAGCAGATGTCATTATTTACGACCGTTTGGCAAATCCCCAACTTCTGAAACATGCCAAAAAAGATGCCGAACTGGTTTATGTCGGAAAAATGCCAGACCGAAGTGGTCTGAAGCAGGATGATATTAACAGGCTGCTTGTGGAAAAGGCAAAAAAAGGGCTGGTTGTGGTCAGACTAAAAGGAGGAGACCCGTTTGTTTTTGGGCGTGGCGGAGAAGAAGCGGAATGTTGCGCAGAGGAAGGCATTCCGTTTGAAGTTGTCCCCGGAATCACTTCAGCGGTTGCCGTTCCGGCCTATGCTGGCATCCCTGTTACCCATCGGGACTTTAATGCCTCTTTTTCTGTTGTTACAGGCCGTGAACAGCCCCAAAAAAATGGATCAGCCGTTTCCTGGGAGGCTCTGGCAAGTACAGATGAAACCCTGGTAATTCTGATGGGGATAAAAAACCTGTCCAACATTGTTGAACAGTTAATAAAATTTGGGCGGGACGTTCAAACGCCGGTTGCGTTGATTCGATGGGGAACAAGAATTGAACAGGAAACCGTAACCGGAACTCTTGGGAATATTGTCCGGAAAGCAGAGGAAAGCGGTTTTCGTTCACCAGGGGTCATTGTTGTGGGAGAGGTTGTCAGATTGCGCGACAAATTGACCTGGTTTGAGAAGAAAAAACTGTTTGGGAAACGGATTCTGGTCACCAGAGCCCGTTCGCAGAGCAGGGAACTTTCTGAAAAGATTGAGGCATTGGGCGGAGAAGCCCTTGAATTTCCGGTGATTCGGATTGTGCCTCCAAAACGGCAGGAATTGTTTGATCAGGCTCTGCGCCGGCTTGATGAATTTGACTGGGTGATTTTTACCAGTGTCAATGGAGTCAAACATTTTTTTGGACGGTTGCTTGAATTGGGAATTGATATTCGCCGGATGGCAAAGGCACGGATTGCAGCCATTGGCCCGAAAACAGCTGAAGTCTTGAAAGAAAAGGGCCTGCTGGTTGAAGTGCTTCCAAATGAGTATAAAGCAGAAGCTTTGGTTGAGAGCCTTCGCTCTTGTGTGAAAAAAGGGGAAAGAATATTGCTTCCGCGTGCCAATATTGCCCGGAAGATCCTGGCGGATGAACTGGAGAAAATCGGTTGTATCGTTTCTGATGTGGATGCTTATGATACGGTGTTGGAAACAGCAGATGCCGAGGCAATTGCAAAAAAACTGGAAGACAGGCAAATTCATGTGCTTACTTTTACAAGCTCGTCTACCGTTCGCAATTTTGTAAAAGTGCTCCGCACTGCAAGAGAAGATTTTCTGTCTCTCTTGCAAGGTGTCAGTGTTGTTTGCATTGGTCCCATTACCGCACAAACTGCGGAAGAATGTGGTCTTAAAGTAGACCGGGTCGCCGAAACCTATACGATTGATGGTTTGGTTGAAGCGTTGAAACAACTTCCATAATTGATTTATGAACAGGAGATGAAATTATGTCGTCCTTTATTCGTCATCGACGCTTGCGTAGAAATGAGCAAATCAGAAGGCTGATAAAAGAAAATCATGTTCAATTGGAAGACCTGATCTATCCGATTTTTGTCATGGAGGGAGAAAATATCAGGAAAGAAGTTCCATCCATGCCCGGAGTATTTCAATATTCTCTGGACCGGTTGCATGAAGAGATAGATGAAGTGGTTGAACTGGGTATCTCCTCTGTTCTGGTGTTTGGTATTCCTATACATAAAGATGAAAAGGGATCTCAGGCAGATCATGACCACGGGATCGTTCAGGAAGCGATTCGCCTTTTGAAAAAACAGTATCCCTCCCTGTATGTAATTGCCGATACCTGCCTTTGTGAATATACGTCTCATGGACATTGCGGCATTGTGGAGCATGGGGAAGTGCTGAATGATCCATCCCTGGAACGGATGGTATCTACGGCAGTTTCACAAGCCAGAGCCGGGGCGGATATGATTGCTCCTTCCAATATGATGGACGGTTTTGTTTATGCAATTCGCAAAGGCCTGGACGAAGCCGGGTTTGAACAGATTCCGATCATGTCCTATGCTGTAAAATATGCCTCCAGTTACTATGGCCCGTTTCGTGATGCTGCTCATTCCACTCCGGAATTCGGGGATCGCCGTTCGTATCAGATGGATCCGGCAAATGCCAGGGAGGCGATGCGTGAAGCTGCGTCCGATATTGCAGAAGGT
The DNA here is from genome assembly GCA_049587175.1 of Thermoactinomyces sp. Lineage (GTDB taxonomy): Bacteria > Bacillota > Bacilli > Thermoactinomycetales > Thermoactinomycetaceae > Thermoactinomyces. Next base: position 13,377 of record JBAVDL010000192.1, on the reverse strand, counting down.
GCCGACCTGATTATTGTAAAACCGGGCCTGGCCTATCTGGATATTGTCCGACGTGTCCGGGAACGGTTTGATTTGCCGGTTGTTGCCTATAATGTGAGCGGTGAATATTCCATGGTAAAAGCTGCGGCATTAAATGGATGGATTGATGAGGAGAAAGTGGTCATGGAAAATATGGTATCCTTCAAGCGTGCCGGAGTTGACCTGATTATTACTTATCACGCCAAGGATATTGCCCGCTGGCTGAAAAAAGGAAACAATGAATGCCGGTAAAAGACAAAGCCGATGAGTGGGAAAGGTGGGAAAACTGATGAATTATCGTTATGAAAAATCGGTTGCCGGTTTCAAGGAAGCTGTAGAATTGATTCCCGGTGGTGTAAACAGTCCGGTACGGGCTTTCAAATCTGTACAGATGAATCCTGTTTTTGCCGAGAGCGGCCAGGGTTGCAAAGTGACGGATGTTGACGGCAATCAGTACATTGATTATATCGGTTCGTGGGGACCGCTGATTTTGGGACATTCGCATCCCAAAGTGGTTCAGGCGATAAAGGAAACGGCTGAAAAAGGAACCAGCTTTGGCTTGCCAACCGAACTGGAAACAAAGATGGCCAAAATCGTGACCGAACGGATGCCTTCTGTCGAAGTCGTCCGGATGGTTAACTCTGGAACTGAGGCAACCATGAGTGCGATCCGTTTGGCGCGTGCCTATACAGGGAGAAACAAAATCCTGAAGTTTGAAGGAAACTATCATGGGCACTCGGACAGTTTGCTGATCAAGGCAGGTTCCGGAGTTGCTACACTGGGATTGCCTGACAGCCCCGGGGTTCCGGATAACCTGGCCCGATTCACGCTAACGGTGCCATATAATGATTTGGAAAGTGTACAACTTGCTTTTGAACGGTATGGTGATGATCTGGCTGCGGTCATTATTGAACCGGTTGCCGGAAATATGGGAGTTGTTCCCCCACAACCCGGTTTTTTGGAAGGAATTCGTGAAATTACCAGACAATATGGTACCGTTCTGATTTTTGATGAGGTGATGACCGGCTTTCGTGTGGATTATCATTCGGCTCAGGGACGTTATGACATTACTCCGGATTTGACAACGATGGGTAAAGTGATCGGGGGAGGTCTGCCAGTTGGGGCCTTTGGCGGAAAACGCGAAATTATGGATCTGATTGCTCCAAGCGGTCCGGTTTATCAGGCAGGCACATTATCCGGAAACCCGTTGGCGATGGCAGCGGGGATTGCCACTTTGCAAGAAATGACTCCTGATGCCTATCAAGAGCTGGAGCAAAAGGGAGCCATGCTTGAAGCCGGCTTCAGGCGAAATGCCGAGGAAGCAGGCATCCCACATTGTATTAACCGTGTTGGTTCCATGGTCTGTATGTTCTTTACCAATGAAACAGTAACCAACTATGAACAGGCCCAAACAGCAGATACTGAATTGTTTGCTTCATATTTCCGCAATATGGCGGAAGAAGGGATTCTGATTCCGCCTTCCCAGTTTGAAGGCATGTTTATTTCCATGGCGCACGGCGAAGAAGATTTGAATCGTACTATTGACGCCAACCGGCGCGCATTGAGGAAATTGACCGGAAAATAACCATGATATAAAGACTGTTGATCGGGTATCAGCAGTCTGAGTGTGTTGACATAGTGTGAGAAAGCGATTTTTAGAAGCAGAGTGACGTCAATGCCGCCACAAAACGAAAGCATTTCCTTCCAGGGAAAACGGCGAAACTGTTTGAGCGCAAGCGAGTTTTGCAGCCCGCCTGGAAGGAAATGCTGAGCGTCATGACTGCTTCTTTGCAAGGCGGATACGGAACGGAGTCCGGAAAATCGTCTTCCTATTGTTGTTTTTCTGTAGTCTCAGGCTGCTGACCAGGTGTCAGCAGTCTTTTTTTGTTATTCAAAATAAAAGTTCTTGTCCACAAGAATCAGTTATAACTGAAAAGGAATTGCATATAGTTTACTAATATCCCATACGCTTGAGCTTGCGGGAAGCAAGAATTTAAGCGGGAGAAATACCTGTGAAGGAGGGAATCAAATGGAAAGCCAGTTTACCCAGCTTCGATTTGATATCTCCGAGAAAGTACGTTTACATCCGCATCAACCGGGAATCGATGCCCTCCTGGAATTGGATCTGTATCCGGATGTGGAAATCAAGGATGAGGGGCAACATTTGAAAATTCAGGGATATTTGCGTTTAAATGGTATTTATGCAAGTGAAGACAAAGCGGATAATCAGGAAGCTCCCTTACATAACCGGTTAAGGGAAGAAGAGACAAATGAACTGGCCTATGTGATTCCAGTGGAAATCACCCTTCCCGCCGATCGGGTGGAGCGTTCGCGCATCTCTGCCGAAGTGGAAACCTTCGATTATGAAGTTTTGTCGCCATTTGAACTGCAAATTGAAGCCATCTTAATGATTGATGGCCTTCTCCCGGAAAAGCATGCCGAAGAGGAACAGGCAAAGGAGACAGAACCGAAATATCCGGTTTTTTCCGGTTCTACCGCACAGCCTTTAACCATTTCCCAAAATCGCTCAGAAGATCATTCCCATGAAACCCCGGATCAAGACTCACACCTGTCTGAAGAAGATGGCGGAGCCTATTTGCAACCTGTTGAAGAACCATTGGAAAAACAGGATACGGAGGATGAAGCGGAACAAAATCCGGTTGCGGAATTGTCCCCCGAAACAGAGGCAGAAACAGATTGTGCCCAAGCCGGCGAAAAGGAAACATTATCCCGGGTAACAGAGGATAAAAAGGAAAAAGCGGAGCAATCTGAGGTGAATATAGAAATAAGGCCGTCTCCGCAAGATTTCCGGCAGGACAGACAGCAAAGCAGGGTTCAGCAGGAAGAGACGGCTGAGATACCGACAGGCAAAGAGGAGATGGCAGAAACAGAACCGGAATTGTTTAAGGAAGAAGTAAAAACAGAAGAGAAACAGAATTTCGCCGCAGACGCAGATACCAATGTGGATGAAGGACAACATGATGAAGAAATACAAACCGATCAAGAAAAATATATGGAACAGGCAGAATCTGAGCCGGAAACAGAGACCGGCAGTGAAACAGAAAGTGATGAAAGGGCAGAGTGGATTCGCTGGCTGGTAAAAGAGAAAGAAGAACATTTTGTTCCTATGCGAATGGTTATTGTACAAGAAAATGAAACGATAGATCATGTTGCCAGTAAGTATGAGGTATCTGCAGATTGGCTGGTGAAGACAAACCGGCTTCAGACAGACCGGATTGAACCCGGCCAGATTTTGCAGGTGCCGGAAAAAAAGAGCCGGGATGATGAGGACGTTAATTTTCAGCAATCGTCGTAAGGCAGAGAGGAGGGAGTTGATTGCATTTGTCGCAACATGGGGAATTGGGAGAAGTTTGCCGCCGGTTTGGCTGGAAACCCATGCATATTCAGGGAGACCGGGGGATATGGAAGGTTACTTTGCCAGACCGGGAATTGGCCCTTAAACAATCGGATGCTCCTTATGAAAAACTGGTTCTTCTTCACCGGATCCTGGCAAGCATGAACCAGGACGGTTTCAGTCATTCCTTGCCCTGGGAAGAGACAACAGAAGGAAATCCGGTCGTATATACAGGTAAAAGATGCTGGTATGCGGTTCCATGGAAGGAAAAACAAAATCGGGAGCTTCCGGCACAGGAAATTGTACGCGGTCTTGCACATCTTCACCGGATCTCGGAACCGGTGATCGGGATGTATCCGGAATTGATGCATAAAACAAATGACCATCTTGTAAATGAATGGGAATCAAAACAGGAGCGATTGCAATCATACGAAGAGAAAATAAGCAGCCGGGAATTTCCCTCACCGTTTGATCAATCGTTTGCACAGATCAGAGAGCAGATGGATCGATCACTCGCCTTTGCCATTCGGGGAATGCGCCGTTTTCTGGAGACGGAAGAAGGAATTGCACCGCGTTATGTACTTTGTCATCGGCGGTTGCATCCGGGCAATGTCGTATGGGATGAAGAAAATTTTTATTTTATTGATTTTGACCATGCCCAGGTAGATTCACCCGTTCGCGACCTGGCACTGGCTGTTCACCGGTTTGCTGATCCATCCGATCCGGAAAATTCACCGGCAGGGTTGATTCAGGCTTATGAGGAAATTCTGCCTCTCCAACCAAAAGAAAAAAAGCTGTTGGCCCTGTATTTGTCCTACCCTGAACGATTGTTAAAAATTCTTTCCGAGTACAGTCACAATCCCGGGCTTTCAAGTGGTGAGTCGCAGGCTGTCTCCCGCCTGGAAAAAGAAAAAATCCTGTTTGAGGAGATCCAGGGAATGGTTCGCCGGTTATGGCCGGTCAGAAAAAAGAGCATCGGAAACAAAGGAATACGTAAACCGTTCTGAAATATACCCGGGGATTCCCGGTTTTTTATTTTTGTCAACTTTATGCTCTTTTTTTAATGTTAAACTTAATAGCGATCATATGATGGAATGGGATGATATCTGATTCAAAATTCTTTATTGAATCGCTTTTTTAAATACTGGACAGAAGCGTACAAAAAGTGGAGAATAGGAATATGTTAAGATGAAAAGACTTCGGATGCAGACAGGAAGGGGTTTATAGACTTGAGAGCAGTAAAACTAATGGTTAGAAAAGCTTATAAAGGTGTTTTGTTCTTGACTTTTCTCAGTCTGCTGCTGTTATGCACAGTTTTGCTTTTGGCTTTTTTGGCTGATCCTCAGGCCATGTATGAGTATATCAAGCAAACGTTTGGTGTTGGAGCATAACATGAGAAATCATTTCATCATATTTTCTGGAACGGCGTTTCCGCCGTTTTTTTATTTGCAGCAGGCGACTGTTTGACGCCAGCCGGGAAACAGTGTAATATAATAGCCAATAAAAAGTGGCTGAAATTGTAATGCGAGGAAGGGAAGAGTAGACGGCTTAAACCAGTCAGAGAGAGAAACCCTGGGCTGTGAGGTTTCTTCTGGATTTAACCGTTGAACGTCATCCTTGAGCAGGTCATCTGAAATTTTATGAAATGAGTAGGATGATCCGGTACCGACCGTTATCAGGTTCAAGTGCACTAATCATTCATGAAACTGTTAGTGAATAAAGGTGGTACCGCGAAGATCTTTCGTCCTTTACTGGCGAAAGGTCTTTTTTGTTACAGGATCAAATTGAGAATGGAGGCAGCAAACATGTCTGAAATGGCCAAGACTTATGATCCCAAACAGGCTGAGGCAAAATGGTATGATTACTGGCTGGAAGGAGGATATTTCAAAGCCGGGGAAAATCCGGACAAAGAACCGTTTACGATTGTGATTCCTCCTCCAAATGTAACGGGAAATCTGCATATCGGGCACGCATTGAACAATACGTTGCAGGATATCCTGATCCGGTTCAAACGGATGCAAGGTTATGATGCGTTATGGCTTCCTGGAATGGATCATGCAGGAATTGCCACACAGGCACGTGTGGAAGCCAAGCTTCGGGAAGAGGGAATCAGCCGGCATGATCTGGGGCGTGAAAAATTTCTCGAAGTTGTTTGGCAGTGGAAAGAAGAGTATGCCCAGAACATTGCCAATCAATGGCGGAAAATAGGACTGTCCCTTGATTACAGCCGGGAACGTTTTACTTTGGATGAAGGCTTGTCTGATGCCGTCAAGGAAGTATTTGTCCAGCTTTATGAAGAAGGGCTGATTTACAGGGGCAAATATATCATTAACTGGGATCCGGTTGCCAGGACGGCACTTTCCGATATTGAAGTCATCCATAAAGAAGTGCAGGGTGCCTTGTATCATGTCAAATACCCATTGGCTGACGGCAACGGCTTTATTCAGATTGCAACAACCCGTCCGGAAACAATGCTGGGGGACACGGCGGTTGCGGTACATCCGGAAGATGAGCGCTACCGGAACCTGATTGGCAAAGAAGTGGTTTTGCCGTTAACCGGGCGCAAGATTCCGATTATTGCTGATGAATATGTAGATATGGAATTTGGAAGCGGTGCTGTAAAAATTACCCCTGCTCATGATCCCAATGATTTTGAGGTTGGAAACCGTCATCAGCTGCCGCAAATTCTGGTGATGGATGAGTTGGGGAAAATGAATGAAAAAGCGGGAAGATATCAGGGAATGGACCGGTTTGACTGCCGGAAGCAAATTGTGAAAGATCTGGAAGCAGAAGGGCTCCTGGTCAAGGTGGAAGAACATCTGCATGCTGTCGGTCACAGTGAGCGTTCAGGGGCTGTGGTGGAACCTTATCTTTCCACACAATGGTTTGTGGCCATGAAACCATTGGCTGAGCGAGCGATTCATGCCCAGAAAAAAGGGGAAGGAGTCCGTTTTGTTCCGGAACGGTTTGAAAAAATCTATCTCAACTGGATTGAGAATGTCCGTGACTGGTGTATTTCCCGGCAATTGTGGTGGGGACACCGGATTCCGGCATGGTATTGCGGCCAGTGCGGGGAGATGACAGTTGCCCGCGAGGAACCGGCTGAGTGTCCTCATTGCGGAAGCAATCAGTTAAAACAGGATGAAGATGTCCTTGATACATGGTTCAGTTCGGCGCTCTGGCCATTCTCCACATTGGGCTGGCCGAAACAGACTGCGGATTTGAAACGGTATTTTCCGACTGACGTTTTGGTGACCGGTTATGATATTATTTATTTCTGGGTGGCGCGTATGATTTTTACGGCCCTGAAATTTACGGACACGATTCCATTTAGGGATACCTTGATAACTGGCCTGGTTCGGGATGCTGAGGGGCGGAAAATGTCCAAATCCCTGGGGAATGGCATTGACCCGATGGAAGTAATCGACCAGTACGGTGCTGATGCCTTGCGGTATATGCTATCTACTGGCTGTACTCCCGGAAATGACCAGCGCTTCCGCTTTGAACGGGTTGAAGCTGCCCGCAACTTTGCCAACAAAATCTGGAACGCTTCCCGTTTTGTTTTAATGCATCTGGAAGGATCCAGCGAAGAAGATTTGCAACTGAAAGGACCGTTTTCCACAGTGGACCAGTGGATATTGCATCGCCTGAACGAAACCGTGCGTGATGTGACACGGCTTCTGGACCGCTATGATTTTGGCGAGGCTGGACGGGTCTTGCACAATTTCATTTGGGATGAGTTTTGTGACTGGTATATTGAATTTGCCAAACTCCCCCTGTATGGCGATGAGGAAGAACCGAAACGGGTAACCCGTTCCGTACTGGTTTATGTTTTGGATCAATTGCTAAGACTGTTGCACCCGATGATGCCGTTTATTACAGAGGAAATCTGGCAGCATTTGCCCGTTAAAGGCAAAAGTATTGCCATTTCATCCTGGCCAGAGGAAAATGACCGGTTTGTTTCTCCCGGAGCCGTCAAAGAGATGAGAACATTAATTGAAATTATTCGGGCAGTACGCAATATCCGGGCAGAGATGGATGTGGCGCCAAAGCGTCAGATCGAACTTGTGATTCGCCCTGACCGGGATATTCTTCGCTCCATTCTGGATCATGAAGCGGTGATCAGGAAACTGTGCGGTGTCAATCAGTTATCAGCAGATACCGATTTGAAACGTCCGGAAAAATCGATGGCCGCTGTCGTTACAGGTGCTGAATTGTTTTTGCCGCTTTCGGGGCTTGTCGATATTCAGGAAACGGTTTCCCGGCTGAAAGCCGAACTGAAAAAACTGGATGCTGAAGTTAAACGGGTCGAGAAGAAACTGGGCAACCCCGGTTTTGTATCTAAAGCACCTGCTCATGTGGTTGAAAAGGAGCGTCAAAAAGGTGAAGAGTACAAGGAAAAACGCAGTAAAGTGATTGCCCGGTTAAAAGAAATTGAAGGATAACAGGAGGTTGGGGAGGGAGAAATCCTGCCTCCCCTTTTTTCATGTTGACGGATTGCATGATTATAGGCAAAATTGACAGAGTGAATGGTTTTCTCATTTTTAACAGTAAGGAAAGAAGATGAGGAAAGAATGGAACAATTCAAAACGGCTCATGATGTGTTTTCGTGGATGGAGCATGCCTGTGCGCAAGCTATTCAGCCGGGTCTGGAACGCATGGAGTGGATGCTGGACCAGTTGGATCATCCCGAACGAAGACTGAAATTTATCCATATATCCGGAACCAATGGCAAGGGTTCCACCGCAGCAATGATTGCGTCTGTGTTGAAAGAAGCTGGTTACTCCACGGGAATGTTTGTTTCACCTTATGTGTTGTCCTGGCATGAGCGTATTCAATTTAACGGACAGCCGATTGGGGAAGATTCTTTTGTGCGCTGGTCCAATGAATTGAAACCCCTGATTGAAAAAATGGCCGCCGATGGCCCCGGCAAGCCGACTCCATTCGAGTACTGGACACTGGTTTCCTTATGTTATTTTGCCTGGGAAGCTTTCCCATGGTTTGTTGTCTGGGAAACAGGGATGGGAGGACGCCTGGATTCAACCAATGTGGTTTATCCGCTGGTATCCGTAATAACGGAAATTGGCCACGATCATAAAGACTGGCTGGGCAGTACCCTGGAGGAAATCGCCTTGGAGAAAGCGGGAATTATCAAGCCGGGTGTTCCTGTGGTCTGTGGCACTCAGAAAGAGAAAGCAGTTACCGTTATCAAAAATGTTGCCAGGGATCATCGCAGTCCATTGTATTTGCTCAACCAGGATTTCTTTGTTAAAGACGTTCAGCAGGTTCCGGGTGGACAAAAATTTACGTTTCAAAATGTGTACCGGAAACTGAATGAGTTGTCCATTCCGCTTGTTGGCGACCATCAACTGCAAAATGCGGGAACCGCATTGATGGCATTGGAAGTGTTGCGACAGGGTTATGCAACGGTGATCGATCCGGAGCATTATGTGAACGGACTGAAAAAAACAGTCTGGCCCGGACGGTTGGAAAAAGTGAGTGACTCTCCGCACATCCTGTTAGATGGTGCTCATAATATAGAGGGAATAAACGCATTGGTACAGACAATCAAAAAATATTTTACAGGTTTTGACCGGTTAGGTTTCCTGATTGCCGTGATGAAAGATAAACCGGTGAGGGAAATGCTGGTGCCTCTTGCGGAAGTAGCTGATTTTGTAGTTGCTACCTCGCTGGAAGACAACCCGCGTTCCCAGGCGTCGGAAGAACTGGCAGAATTGCTGCAGAGGATCAATCCGCGTTTATCCGTTGCATCTGTTTCCGGAGAAAAAGAGGCACTCCACGTTTTCAGGGAAAAACTGGCAGCGGGGGACCTCGGGGTTGTAGCGGGTTCGCTGTACTTGGTTTCCGCAGTACGACCATTGTTGGTGAACCATAAGTGAAGTTATGGATTAAATGAAGGTTGGTGATTTCACGATGGATAATAAAAAAAAGGTTCATTTTGTGGGGATTGGCGGATACGGAATGAGTGCCATTGCCCGGGTTCTTCTGGATTTGGGCTATCAGGTATCCGGTTCGGATGTAGCAGAAAATGCACTGGTGAAGAGTTTGATGGAACGTGGGGCGGATGTTGCGATCGGACATCATGCTGATCATGTAGATGGTGTGGATACAGTTGTCTATTCGTCAAGTATTGCTCCGGATAATGTGGAGCGTGTTGCTGCAAAGGAAAAAGGGATTGAAGTTCTTCACCGCTCCCAGATGCTGGCCCGTCTTCTCAACAATAAAAAAGGAATTGCCGTCGCCGGAGCACACGGGAAAACGACCACTTCATCCATGGTTGCCCAAACACTGGAATTGTGTGGAGTTGACCCAACTTATATTATTGGCGGAGAGATCGTTGCATTAAAGGGAAATGCCAAAGCCGGCCATAGCGAGTATGTTGTGGCGGAAGCGGATGAAAGCGATGGCTCTTTCCTGGAATATTATCCGCACTTGGCTGTTGTGACCAATATTGAACCGGATCATCTCGAAAATTACGGCGGTGATTTTGGGAACCTGAAAAAGGCGTACCGTTCTTTTTTGAATCAGGTCAGACCGGACGGAGCTGCTGTATTATTCTGGGATGATGCCCATGTCAGAGAAATGGCCGGTGAAGTCAAAGGGCGTACAATTACGTATGCGATCGACAATCCGGCAGATTACAATGCGATCAACATTCGCGAAAACTTGCGTCAAATCCAGTTTACGGTGGTGCGCGGAGAGGAAACCCTGGGAGATATTCTGTTAAACATCCCTGGCCGCCACAATGTTGCCAATGCCTTGGCGGCAACCATCGTGTGTCTGGAAGCAGGCGTGCCGTTTGCGCAGATTGCCAAGGCACTTTTCCGTTTTCAGGGGGCCAAACGCCGTTTTCAGGTCATCGGCGAGGAAAATGATATTCTGATTGTTGATGACTATGCCCATCATCCAACGGAAATCAAATCCACGCTAAAGGGAGCGAAGGCTCTGGGCCGCCGCATGGTAGTTGTTTTTCAGCCCCAGCGTTATTCCCGTACGCATTTGTTAATGGATGAATTTAGCCGTGCTTTTGGAGATGCCGATGAAGTAATTCTGAATACCATTTATGCCCCGCCTGGAGAAAAACCGATTCCTGGAGTAACTGCAGAGCGACTGGCGCATTTGATCAAGCAAAATTGCAATGAAAACACACGGTTTATTGCATCCAAGGAAGATGTTGTCCGGTACCTGGCTGAACATACGAAACCCGGAGATCTTGTCATGACTATGGGAGCCGGCGATATTTGGCGTGTTTCTCATCAATTTGCCTTGGAACTGAAAAAAGAAGGGATAAGCAAATAAGACCAATTGAAAAAGTGGCATTTCCGGCGGGAGGTATGGGGTTTTCCCCTTACTCCGCCCGCTTTAAGCTGCTTGGCAAGGGCCGTTGAAACAAACAGGCTCATTTGTCGGTTGAGGCCTCCTGAAATATCGCACTATTTTATGTATTGTGATATCTTAGGATTGGAAAGGAGGATACAGCATGCAACAAGCAAAATGGCTTATGCTTATGGTCAGCCTGGTCATTTGGGCTGTTGCCGGATGCACTTCCGACGCAAATACGACTGCGACTGAAGGGCAGCAAACCGGACAAACAACCCCTGAAAATGATGTGTCCGCGCTGAACTGGCAGGTTCCCTCTTTTACATATACCAATCAGGACGGGGAGACTCTTGGATTGCGGGATTTGCAGGGGAAGGTATGGTTAACTGATTTTATATTTACCCGTTGTCCCAATATTTGCCCGCCAATGACAGCCAATATGTTGAAGATTCAAAAAGAATTGAAACAGGCGGGAGTGGAAGCGGAAATCGTTTCGTTTTCGGTTGATCCCGAGTACGACCAGCCCGACAAACTGAAAGAGTTTGCGGAGAATTACGGTGTGGATTTGAGCTCGTGGCACTTCGTGACGGGTTATTCCTTTGACGAGATACAAAAGATGGTGAAAGATACGTTTAAAGGTGTTGTATCCAGACAGGAGGGACCCTCTCCCGATGTGCCGGTTCTGGTAAATCATCCCTCACAATTTTACCTTGTTGACCAAAACGGCAAAGTGGTGAAATTTTACGATGGCTTGGGGCCAGATGTCAAGCAGGTTGTCAAGGATATCAAATCATTGCAACAAGAAAGAAAATAACCAGGTGCCCTGGCTCGGGTTATTTTCAGGAAATGCCGGAACCATTGCAAAAAGGCCTGAGATACATCAACTCTCAGGCCATTTTTTGCTGTTTGGATCGCGGCAGGTAAAAGAAAACGATGGCCAGGGTGATGATGCCGCCTCCCCCGATCAGGAGAATTGCCTCTTGTATGGTCATGGCACCAGCAAGCCAGGCAAACAAAGCGATGGCAACAGTCTGGGAGCCGATTGTCACCAGACCGATTCCGCGCAAGCCTTGTCGCCATTGTTTGGGCTGCAGGGGGTACAGTCTGTGGATAATGGGATATTGTTGAGACTGGGCCAAAGATGGCAACTGCGATGCAAACATCCATACGCATCCCGGATAGACAGCCAAAACAACCCACCGATGGGGGAAAGCGGCAATTAAAATCATGGCCCAGAGAATCAGTCGGCCCCACACGGGAAACAATTCGCTTTTCCGAAAAAAAGTGCGCCAGAACAGATAGGCTGAAGCAGCCTGGTTTGACCAGTGTGGAAGAAAGCGGACAAACCACATTCTTTTTCTGATTGGAGTTTTCAGACGGGGCAGATCGACAAACTTACCAGCCCAAGCATAGTAGCGGGTCAATATTCTCTGTTCCTGTGCCTGCATCCGTTGCCAGGGATAAGGAAAGTCCGGGATCTGTTTCCGGAGGATCCAGCCCAGTATCAGAAGGCCAGCAGCCATTCCCAGGATGCCGGCAGCCTGACGGTGCAGGAAAAAGAAAACAATTCCGCCATTTAGCAAAAAGCGGGCAACAGTTGCCATGCGGAGCCTGTTCAGGGAGAGAGAGACGGTCAGGCGCATTTCCCACCACTCAAGCAGGACATTGAAAACCTGGATCAAGGCAAAAAAAAGGTATGTCAGAAGTATGGCAAGATTGCTTTTCCACATGACAAACAGCAAAGGATAGGCCAATAAAGTGAAAATCCCGAGATGTATCAAATGAATGGCTGAACTGTAAATCATGCTTGCCCGAAAGTAAGGTTTCATTTGTGTCTCAAGCGGAAGCAAAAATACCAGATCGGCTGGTTTGACCCATGTTCGGATCCGGCTGGATGTCACAAGCAGGGTATAAGGGACAGCCAGCATAAGTGCGATGGGAAAATCGGCTGGCAACCAGGCCAGAAACTGTTGATAGGCAAAATAAAGGGCAATCAGTACGAGTAAAGCAATGAGCGGAGTGCCTCCGCCTCCAATAATTACCCGGATAATTCGCATGGCGTATGTCCAGGATGATTTCATCCTCTTCTGAAATAATTCACTCGTATTCATAATTGCTTCCCTTCTATTGCGATCATAAATAACTCTTCCAGTGACTTGCCTTGTGTACCTGCTTGTTGATTCATTTCAGCCAGTGTACCGTTCATCCGGACCTGCCCTTCGTGAAGCAAAACAAATTGATCACAATATTTTTCAGCCTTCCCCAGAATGTGGGTAGACATTAAAATTCCCATCCCTTCGTTCTTTCCATCCTGCAACAGTTCCAGCAAGGATTGCGTGGCCAACGGATCCAGTCCCACAAAAGGCTCGTCAATAATCAAAAAACGCGGTTTAACGAGAAATGCACACAGAATCATGATCTTTTGCTGCATTCCCTTGGAAAAAGTATCTGGAAACCAGTTCTTCACTTTTTGCATACGGAAGCGGCTCAGCAAGGATTCGGCCCGTTCCCGGAACAGATCAGGCGGTAACCGGTAAGCGCCGGCTGTCAACTCAAGATGTTCCCATAGAGTCAATTCTTCATAAAACAGGGGTGTTTCAGGAATATAGGCCAACTGGCTCCGAAACAACTCCGGGTCTTCTTTCAATGTCTTGCCATTCATG
>JBAVDL010000191.1:0-3919 GCA_049587175.1 Thermoactinomyces sp. | reverse complement strand
GCAAAAAATGAATATGTTGAGGGGTGGGATTTAATTGAAGATAAAAGCTTTGGCCATTTTTTTTAGTGCATTATTTGCAGGAATGGCTTTGTTTTTGTTTTACTGGCTGTTGGGTGGCAGAAAAATAATAAATGAAAATATACCTGATGACAAAAATAGTGCAAAAGAACTGGTAAAAATTGCAGCCCCTTATGTGCAGGAATATTGGGGTGACAGAAATTACTATGTTGGAAAAATAACTATGGAACTGAACAACAATCATGAAGGAAAAGTTGAAATTTGGTACAAGGATGATCAAGGAGAAGGAAGTGATGGGGTTCCAAATATCCTGACCGTTGAAATAGATACCCAAAAAAACAAAATTGTGAAAATGGTTAAGCAGTCCAGAGATTCGAAGCTTGAACCGGGCAATATCCAAATTGAAAATTGGAAAATCGATAGCGATGAGGCTATGCAAATTGCAAAAGACGCATTTAAAAATGACAAGGACTTTGATTTTACGTCAGCCTTCATAAATGGAAACGACCTTTTGTTAGATGGTATTGAGTCCTGGGATGTAAATCTGTTCAATGAGAAAAATCTGAAAAGTTATCATTTAACGATTGATGCCTGTACCGGTAAAATTTTAAGTAAAGAAATCAAGTAGTTTTTGTTAATGCCGAAACGAAATTCAGATTGTAAGTTGAGAAGTTAGCCCGAATTGTATTGGAAACTGATAAAGAAGGTGACCTGGTTGCATCGCCGGACTATTTTCATTTTAATTATTGCTTCTGTCTTGATTTTTATGATTTTGGAACTGACCGGGGTGATCTGGCATAATGACTGGCTTGCTGCGGATTATGAAGTGAAGGGGTTGGATATCTCCCATCATCAGGGCGTTATTGACTGGAAAACGGTTCAGGAAAAAAATGAGTTTGCGTTTATTTATATGAAAGCGACCGAAGGGCATGATTTTATCGACCCCCGATTTAAAACCAATTGGGAAGAAGCGCAAAATCAGGGTTTTCGGGTAGGGGCTTATCATTTCTTTTCCATGAGAAGTCCAGGTAAAGTGCAAGCAAGCAACTTTATTCAAACAGTTCCTGTAAAACAGGAAACATTACCGCCAGTGATCGATATTGAAATCCATCTGAAGCATGATCCGGGGAAAGTCAGACAGGAATTGCAGAGCCTTGCTGATGAACTGGAAAAGCATTACAGAAAGAGACCAATCTTTTATGTTACGTATGATACCTATGAGCAGTATATAAAAGGTTATTTCGAAGATTATGATCTTTGGATCCGGGATATTTTTAAACATCCTGCCCTGGAAGATCGAAACTGGTTAATTTGGCAATACAGTTGCAGAGAAAGAGTTGACGGCATTGATGGTTTTGTGGATATAAACGCATTTCATGGAAATTGGGAAGCATTCAAAAAGAAATTTCTCATCCATAAATGATAAGAGAGGCCTCGGAACAAAAATAATTTTGAAACAAAATTTAATAGAAAATGAATTGACCCCTTTTTAAGCCAATAAAAAGGGGCTTTTTGTATTTATTTTTTAAAAAATAGAAGAGAACCCAAGATTGATAGTAAATGTGATATTTTATATAATCTAAAAGAATTATTCAATTCAAATACAAATCATTAAAATTGAAAAAATTAAATTGGAATCATTTGTTGGTTGCCCGTATAAAAAAGAGGTGAAACGGTGACAAAATGAAAATCTTTTATCAGGGGAGTGTCGTTCTTTTTTTCGTTTTGATTGTCGGTTTTATAGGGGTTCAGCCTGTCGGCGCTGCCGGAGGAGGAAGCATTGAAATTCCCGATATAAATGGTGACTTTAACCAGGTAGAACAAGGCCATGCTCCCGCTAAAGAGACACCAATAACAGAGTCAAGACAGGAAAAAGGTTTCTTCGATAAAGTGGGAGACTTTTTTTCGGGTACATGGAAAAAGATAAAATCGGGAACAAGGAAAGCGATAGATTGGACCGTATCGGTAGTAAATGGCACCTGGGACTGGCTCACTTCAAAGGCAGGCAAGATTGCTGGCGGAATTACTCTTGCCGTTGTTGCCATTACCGCGATCTTTCGCAGATATGGCCAACAGATCAAAAACGGGGTTCAATCAGCGTACGGTGGTGCAAAGCAGTGGATTGGAAATTTGTTGGGGCGTAACAGTTTAAGTAATAACAGTCATTTGACTGCAAGCATTGGTAGTGACAGTCCCGGTAATAACAATGCTGGTCAGAGCCATCCACAAATAATGTTAAATGATATTAAGGTTTCAGATAGACAGTTAGCTGAAATATCAGATTTAGCCTATAAAGAGAATATTAATCCTCAAAAATTATCTGGTATCTTAGGGAAAGGCTGGGAGACTAGTTTAAAGCGTGATTTACCCAATGGGTTACAAGCTTATGTTTTTACAAATAATAAAAGCTCTGAAATGATTATTGCTTTTCGGGGAACAGAACCAAATAAATGGCATCAGGATATTGTTATTGGAGATATACCAATTGCTTTGGGAAACGATATTATCAATCCACAAGCTGTTAAAGCACGGGAATTGGTGGAAAGTGTTATTAATAATCCGGAATATCAAGGTTATAACATTGTATTAACCGGTCATTCACTGGGGGGTTATTTGGCCTTGGATTCCGCTGCAAGATATAAGATTCCGGCGGTGACCTTCAACGCACCTGGGAAAAATCTGTTTCGAAATGTTAATGCCAGTACTTTGTTAGGAGGACTGCACGGACCTCTTGGCGCAGAAGTTGCAACAGAACTTAGCTATAAGTTAAATCAGTTAGATCCCCAAGTCCGGGCAGAAGCTGCTAATGAAAAAGCGGGTGCATATGATGGATTGATTCGAAACTATCGGTATAATGACGATACTATTGGCTCTTTAGGATATCGGCCGGGAGTAACCTATGAGATTGAATCGGATGGCAGTGTACATAGGGCGGAAGATGAAGACGGATTAGATAATCAATTGGGGCTAAGTCCTTCAAGTCATTCTATTACTAATTTTACAGGGATCGATGATGATGGAAACAAGGTAGATACACCTATTCCGGATGTTTATGATGAAAATGGAAATATTAGGCCAAGATGAGGAGTGAAAATGTAGTGAAATTTAAAAAGGGTTGGGTAATAATAGCATGTATGCTTGCCATGTTACTTGCTGGTTGCCAGTCTGATTCTACCAATAGTTCAAAGGAAGTGGGACAAATGGATCAAGCGGAAGAAAAACAACTCAAAGAACAAGCGATCCAGTATATACAAAAGAAATATAATAAGGAATTCGAGGTAATAGAAGTTGATAAAGGCAGAGTAACAGGTACTATTTATATTGATGGAATTATAAAAGATGGAAAAGATACATCTATAAGTATTATTTGGAAAAAAAATGATTCAATGGACGATACTTATGTTTCAACCTTATGGACAGAAGAATTAAAGCCGGAGATAACATCAATCTTAAATAAACATTTTGAAGTAAGACGTATTCAGAACATTATCTATAGCGATGGAACCAAGAAGAGCAAATATACTGGAGATGTCCCTTCCGTATTTAAAGTGTTGGGAAATGGTGGTGACACTGATTATTCATTAGATGCAACTGTACGAATTTATGAAAATGGCGGTCAGTATGAAGAAGGATTGAGAGAATTATTAAAAGAGCTCCAAGCGATGAATTTTAATGAGCTTTTAATTGAAATTTTTGTTGCCGATGACGATTTGAAATCTGCCCCCAAGGATGCAGAAGAGAGCAATTATACGTTATATCGCTATAACATAAATATTGATGACATTCAGAAAGTGAACATTAACAATCTTGATCTGAACCAGTATAAAACCGTGATCAAGCATTAACAGAATAAGGATTGGCAGGAAGGCGAGGTGATGGCCTGACCTGCCGTTTTTTATAC
>JBAVDL010000190.1:0-49070 GCA_049587175.1 Thermoactinomyces sp. | reverse complement strand
ATTGTAATGGATAAGATTGTGCAAAATCAATGAAGGGCCGCTTATGTTAATATTGATATAAAAACTTGACTTTTTTGATAATAACCGCTACAATTATTCTAAAATTATGTAAACGATATATAGTTGTGCATTTTCTCTTATCAAGAGAGGCGGAGGGACTGGCCCGATGAAGCCCGGCAACCCCGGTAACAACCTTACCGGAAGGTGCCAATTCCTGCAGAAACATAGTGTTTCTGGAAGATAAGAGAAGAGTAGCCTGTGTGCATAAAATCCTCTTCTCTTGTCGGAGAAGAGGATTTTTATATTTCTACACAACAAGGGGGGATCATCCATGAAAATGGAAACAAGACTGGCACAAATCGGTACAAAAAAAGAAACAGGAACTGGCGCTGTCAGTTTCCCGGTTTACCTTTCAACTGCCTATGAACATATATCCGGAGAAAGTACAGGCTATGACTATTCAAGAACCGCCAATCCGACACGTGATGTGCTTGAAGAAAGCATTGCCCGTTTGGAAGGAGGAGACGAGGGATTTGCATGCAGTTCCGGTATGGCTGCCATTCATACCGTAATGGGCCTGTTTGAAAAGGGCGATCATTTCCTTGTTTCCCTTGATCTGTATGGTGGAACATTTCGCTTGTTTCGTGAGGTATTGTCCCGCTTCGGTCTGTCTTTTACTTTTGTCAATTTGTGTGACCTTCGGGAAGTAAAAAAAGCACTTCGGAAAAATACCCGGGGAATTTTTATTGAATCTCCAACCAATCCACTCATGCGGGTAGCAGATTTAAAGGCAATCTGTCAGTGGGCAAAACGGCAAAATCTGTGTGTCATTGTGGATAATACCTTTATGACTCCGTATTTGCAGCAGCCTCTGGCTTTGGGAGCCGATATCGTTGTTCACAGTGCGACCAAATATTTGGGCGGACATAATGATGTGCTGGCTGGCCTTATTGTGAGCAAAGGAACAGAACGATCCGACCGGCTCCGGTTTATCCAGAATTCGATCGGGGCGACTCTTGCGCCTTTTGATGCCTGGCTGCTGATGAGAGGGATGAAAACATTGGCAATCCGTATGGAAAAACATCAGCAAAATGCACGGATTCTGGCTGACTTCCTGGCTAATCACCACCTGGTGGATGAGGTATTCCATCCTTCATTGGATCCCGTCGGAAAAAAGATTCTGGATCAACAGGCCGGAGGGTATGGGGGAATGATTTCATTTCGGGTTAAAGACGCCGGTCTGGTGCCGTATATCCTGAAAAATTTGAAGGTTATTGCTTTTGCGGAGAGCCTGGGAGGCGTAGAGAGTCTGCTCACTTATCCCGTGACGCAGACCCATGCGGATGTTCCGGAGGCAATCCGGAAAAAAACAGGAATCTGTAACCGGCTGTTGCGATTGTCTGTGGGAATTGAGCATGCTGAAGATTTAATGTCCGATCTGGACCAGGCATTAAAGCAGGCCGCAATCCAGAGCGGTTTCAAAGGGAGGTAGGTTTCATGTATTTTGAAACAAGGATTTTACACAATGGAAATGAAATTGATCCTGTAACGGGAGCAGCAAGTATTCCTATCTACCAGGCCTCAACGTTTCATCAGCATATTGACAAGCCTGGCCCGTTTGATTACAGCCGCTCGGGAAATCCGACCCGCCAGGCGCTTGAAAATACGATTGCCGAACTGGAAACCGGCTGTAACGGATTTGCTTTCGCTTCCGGCATGGCAGCAATTTCAACGGTTTTTCTTCTGTTTTCGCGCGGGGATCATCTTGTTGTATCACGGGATGTATATGGCGGGACTTATCGTGTTTTGACCCAGATATTCAAGCGATTGGGGCTGGAAACAACATTTGTGGATACCACCCGGATCGAACTGGTTGAACGGGCGATCCGGCCAGAAACCAAAGCTGTCTATGTTGAGACGCCTTCCAATCCGCTTTTGAAAGTCAGCGATTTGGGCGAGATTGCAAAATTGGCAAAAGCACACCATTTGTTAACAATTGTGGATAATACCTTTTTAACTCCCTGTTATCAGCAGCCGCTCCAATGGGGAGCCGATATTGTCGTACACAGTGCCACCAAATTTATCAGCGGACACAGTGATGTAGTGGCCGGACTGGTCGTTGTAAAAGACAAAAATCTGGCCGAACGGGTGGGGCAACTGCAAAATGCTTTTGGGGCTATTCTCGGAGTTCATGATGCCTGGCTGGTGCTAAGAGGACTGAAAACATTGCAGGCCAGAATGGAACGTGCCACCATGAATGCGGAAAAAATCGCCTTGTGGCTGGAAAGCTGTCCGCAGGTCAAACAGGTATATTATACCGGGCTCCCGTCCCATGAAGGGCACTTGTTGCAATGCAGGCAGGCCAGCGGACATGGTGCAGTCCTGTCTTTTGAAGTGGGAAGCAGGGAAAAGGCGGAGCAAATATTGAGAAGAGTCCGTTTGCCAATCGTTGCTGTCAGTTTGGGTGCCGCAGAAAGCATTTTGTCATATCCGGCCAGAATGTCGCATGCATCCATGCCCCCTGAAGCAAGGAAAAGGCGCGGGATTACGGATGGACTGCTAAGGCTTTCCTGCGGACTGGAAAATGCCGATGACCTGATTGCAGACTTGGCACAGGCGATTGACGAAAAAAAGGCAGTTTCTTTTGCTGGAAAATAATTCGACTTTAAAAGGGGGCGTTTTTCTTTCTACTGTCTTCATGTAAAATGAGATAGAAAAAATAGAGTTAGAAGGGGTTCTTGTAACAATGACGATCAAATCAGACAAATGGATACGTGAAATGGCAGAAAAATACGGTATGATTGAACCATTTATTGATCGGAATGTAGGAAAGGGAGAAGCGGTCAGTTATGGTTTGAGCAGCTATGGATATGACTTGCGTGTTTCGGATGAATATAAAATCTTCCATAATGCGTTAAATTCGGTGATCGACCCGAAAAAAATCGATTTCAATTCTTTTGTGGATTACCAGGGAGATGTGTGTATCATTCCTCCCAATTCCTTTGCCCTGGCGCGGTCGGTGGAATATTTCCGGATTCCGGAGAATGTGTTGGCCATTTGTGTCGGGAAATCAACCTATGCCCGTTGCGGCATTATTACCAATGTCACGCCGCTTGAACCGGGGTGGGAAGGGTATGTGACACTGGAAATTTCCAACACGACCCCTTTGCCGGCCAAGATCTATTCCAATGAAGGACTTTGCCAGATTCTTTTTTTGGAGAGCGATGAGGAATGTGAAGTGTCTTATCGGTTGAAAAAGGGAAAATACCAGTTCCAAAAAGGCATTACGTTGCCAACTGTATAACAAACAGTTGTGTTCTGACCATAATGGCGGTTGGGTCAAGAAACCCTTGCACCGGAAACTGCCTGCCCCGGAATCACTTGCAGGTGGATGATTGGCAGGATGCCACCGTTTCTGCCGTGCAGGGGAGTATTCCTGATACCTGGCATTATATTCCAGGGAGTCAAAACCTGTGTCGCTTTAAACCGTTTCGCCGGCTTTGCCTGGAAGTGAATGCTTTAGCCTGGAAGAGGAGCAACCTTGCTTGCATCCGGAAATTGTCTTTGTCAGAAGCAGTGCGCGGGAAACCGCGCTTTTTTGTTTTCTGTCCGCAAAATTTGACAAATCCGTTTAAAAAAATCCTCGAAAATAAAAGGAAATAGTAGAAATTGACAGAAATAGTTCGAAGTTCAAGTGTAAATCGGGAGGGGATGGATTTGCAACGCCCCTTGGTTGCTGCCGGGTTTGGATGGGGAAGCGGAATTGTGTTAGCTTTTTGGATAAATGCGAATCCGGGACTTTATCTGGGATTGGCTGCTTGTACCCTTGCTGTGGGCGGATTGTATGAATACCTGTTTCGGGAAGGACGTGCGACGTTTATTTATATCGTTGCCCTATTTCTGGCGGCGGCCCATTTTTCCTGGGTTGAGCAAAATAACAGCAGCCAGATTCCGCATGAATGGGCTGGAACAGAGTTGCAGGCAGCGGGCAAAACAGTTTCTTCACCCCAGGTGGATGGCGATTCGCTCAGTTTTGTTATGCAGCTGGACAGCCTGCGCAAGGGCCAAACCCTTCTTCCCGTGAAGAATGAAAAAATCCAGGTTTTTATCCGTTTGCAATCCAAAGCGGAGTTGAATGCAGCCAAACAGTTGCACAGCCAGTCACAGATCCGGCTTCCGCTCAAACTGGAGAAACCGGCAAAAGCGCGCAATCCGGGAGGAATGGACTATCAGGCATATCTGTTTCGCCGTCATATCCACTGGATTGGCAAAGGGGAAGGCTTGGAAAATTTGACGGTATTCAAGGAAAACCATGCTCATCCTGCCGTGTGGATGGAAAAGTGGAGAATCGGGCTGGTTGATAAACTGGAGTCGATGTATGACGAGCCGGTGTCCGGATTTTTACAGGGACTGCTATTGGGAGAAAGAAGAAATATAGAGCCCGATTGGGAGAGACAATACGCTGCTCTCGGGATTGTACACGTGTTGTCAATCTCGGGATTACATGTTACTGTGCTGGCAGGAGCGGTATATTCCATTTTTGCATTGATTGGATTGACCAGAGAAAAAGCGGCATTGATTGTACTTTTGTTTCTTCCTGCTTACGCGGTTTTGACCGGACTGGATGCGCCGGTTGTACGGGCGTCGATCATGGCGGGGCTGGCAATGTTCGCTTTGGTTTTTCGTCAGCCAAAAGACAGCTTTTCTTTTTTGGGTCTGGCCTTTCTTCTGCAACTGGCATGGAATCCTTATCAACTCTTTGAGGCCGGGTTTCAACTCAGCTTTCTGTTGACAGCAGGCTTAATTGTTCTGACGGATCCGATTGCCGGAAGGCTGTCTTTATTTCATCCATCGCTCCGTTATCTTGCAGCCGGTAACCTGGTTGCCCAATGGTTATCCTTTCCTGTTGTTATCTATCATTTTCGGGAATATTCCATTCTTTCATGGCTGGCCAATCTTCTGATAGTTCCTCTGTTCAGCTTTGTAATTCTTCCGGCCGCCTTTTTATTGCTGGTATTGGGACTGATTTTTTCCACCGGGGTACAGTTTATGGCCGGGTTGTTGCAAAGTCTGATTTTGACGGTTCACTTGCTTATTGAATGGTTAAGCAAATGGCAGGGGTTTCATTTGACCTGGAAATCCCCGCCTGGATGGTGGATTATTCTATATTATCTGGCAACAGCCGTCGGGGTATGGGAATGGCTTCAGCCTTACGGCAAAAAAACGGTTCAGGCCGGATGCGGTTTGCTTCTCCTTGTTTTGATCGGGTTTGCCTTTACCGGTAAGGATCATTTTACTGCACGCCTGGCATTTCTGGATGTGGGGCAAGGCGATGCAACAGTAGTGGAAACAGCGAACGGGTTTACCATTCTGATTGATGGCGGGGGAAATGCCGGCTTCGTCCGGGAGAAGTGGCGAAAACGCAAGGATCCGTTTGAAGCGGGTGCTGATATCATTGTGCCATATTTAAAGTCACGTGGAATCAGGCAAATTGATTTGCTCATTATGACTCATGGCGATGCAGATCATATTAATGGTCTGTTGGATGTGATTGAACGGTTTCCGGTACAAAAAGCGGTACGAAATTCCCGTCTTCCGCACAATGAGATAGAGCGTAATATAATGAAAATGCTGAGAGAACAGAAAATTCCCGTTTATTTGGCCAAGACCGGAATAACATGGCAAATTGACGAAGGGGTTTTATTAACCTTCATGCATCCGGATCCGGGGCAGGGAGCAAAAGGCTCCAATGGGACAAATGATGATTCAGTTGTTACCTTGCTGTCCGTCTATGATTTCCAGGTACTGCTCCCCGGGGATATCGGGATTGAGACCGAAAAACAACTGGTCAGGCGCTGGAATTGGCCCAAAATTGATTTGTTGAAGGTTGCCCATCATGGAAGTGAAACTTCAACCCATGATGAGTGGCTTCGGGTGCTGAATCCGAGGTATGCCGTGATATCTGCCGGAAAGTACAATCCGTATGGCCATCCTGCTCCCGAAATTATCTCCCGCCTGAAAGAAAGAGGAATTTCCATTTGGCGAACGGATTTGCAAGGAGCGGTCATTTTCGAAATCGGAAAAAACAGTGTCAAGATTACATCCGCTAATTGAACCGAAAAACAAGATTTCATTTAAAAACAGCAAGGTTTTTTATATACTCTTTTATATATACATATCTCCTGTTGCAACTTACATGATGGGAAATAGGTCAATAGATATAGGGGGTATTTATTTGCTTGACTCATCATTGATTCAGCGGGCACAAACCGGGGAGCGCAAAGCCATGGTTGAAATTCTGAGCAAGCTGGAGACGCCGCTCTACCGAACCGCTTTTTACCTGATGGGAAATGAACAGGATGCGCTGGACGCGACTCAGGAAGCTTTGCTGAAAATTTATCGATATTTGCCTTCCTATAAGGGAGAGGCTATGATCTATACCTGGGCTCAACGGATCGTGACCAATGTTTGTATGGATATGTTCCGCAAACGGAAGAAGGTGGTCCTGATGGAAGAAGATGCAATTCGTGAAGACCGCAATGCAGGCAAAGAGGTTGAAAAAGGAGCGGTTATTTCCGATTTGAAACAGGCAATTCGGCGTCTTCCCTTGCCCCAGCAAACAGCCATTATTTTGCGATATGTTCAGGAGTACAATTACAAGGAAATTTCCGAAGCAATGGGACTGCCGCTCAATACAGTAAAATCTCATTTGTTCCGGGGACGGAAACAGTTACAGAAATGGCTGTCAGAATATCAGGAAGGAGGGGATTTTACATGGCAGATGAAAAAATAACAGAATGGCTCCAGAGGGATTTGGATAATGACCTGTCCCGTCTGGAAAAAAGCATGCTTGAGAAACATTTGCAAGAATCGCCGGAAGATCAAAAGAATGCCGATGAATTGAGGGAGGTTTCCCGTCAATTAACCCTTCTTCCCAAAACAGACCCCCCGCAAAGTGTGATTCCTGCTGTACTGGATGAAATTGACAGGGAGGAAACTTCCCGTTCCAGGACGATCGGCAGTCCAAGCCGGACCAAGTGGATGTCTTTTGGCAGGGCGGTTGCTGCGGCGGTAATTCTGATTTTTGCCGGCCTGTTTGCATTTACAAAATTTCAGTCCTCTGATCTGGAACAAAATGGACAAAAGATGGGGGATACAAACGAAACCGGTGTCTATTCGGCTATGGAAAACAATGATCCCAATACAGAAAAAACAGGTTCCACCATCTGGTCACCGGACGGAACTTACCGGGCAGAATGGAACGGAAGCAAACTGACGGTGATCAGGGCAGATGGTACCTTGCAGTATGAACGGTCATTTAATCCTGAACAATTCCGGTTGCAAAAGATGGAATGGCTATCGGATCAGGTAGTAAAATTAACGATGATTCATGCTGACCGGCAGATCCCAATTACGGTAGATGTGAGAAAAAAGGAAGCAGTTCAATAGGGCAAGAGGTGTAAAAAATGGATCAGGCTTTGCAAAAACTGAAAAATGGGGATCAACAGCCCGTTTATTTCTTCTATGGGACAGAGTCGTTTTTGATAGAAGAAACCGTGCGGTGGATGAAAAAAAAGTGGATGCCATCGGATGATCCATTTGGAAACTTTGTCTCATTGGATCTGGAGGAAACGCCGGTTCAGGCTCTGGTTCAGGAAGCGGAAACTCTTCCTTTCTTCAGTGATCGCCGCTTTATTGTCGGACACCATGCACAATTTCTTACAACAAAAAAAATACAGACAGGGATCAAACATGATCCCGATTCCCTGCTCAAATATGTGGAAGATCCTCTCCCGTCAAGTATTGTAGTGATTACGGTGTACTCCGACCAACTGGACAAGCGCAAAAAAGCGGTAAAAACCTTGATGAAGAAAGCTTGTACTGTCCAGTTTTCCCCCCTGAAAGGAAAAAAGCTGATGCAGTGGGTAAGTGGGCGCTTTAAACAGCTTGATGTCAAGATTGATTCGGCCGCTTTAAAAGAATTTATCCTTTTGACAGGTTCCGATTTGCAGCTGCTCAATCAGGAGTGTATCAAGCTGGCGGCTTATGCCGGCAAAGGAGGAACCGTTACACTTGAAGCGGTTTCAAGTCTTGTGCCGCGCACCCTGGAACATGACATATTCAAGTTGACGGAGAAAATTGCTGAACGCAAGATTGATCAGGCCTTTATGATCTGGCAGGATCTCCTCTTTCAGAAAGAGGAGCCTGTCCGGATCCTGGCCTTGATCGTGCGCCAGTTCCGTTTGATGCTGCAGGTAAAAACATTGGCCAAAAAAGGTATGTCCGATAAGGAAATGTCCCGTTTTTTAAAGGTTCATCCCTACCCGGTCAAACTGGCTGTCAAGCATGGCACCAGGTTTACGGAGTCCCAGCTGCGCCAGTTTCTGTTGTCGGCCATTACTGCGGATCAGGAGATCAAATCAGGCAAAATAGACAAAGTGCTTGCAGTGGAGCGGCTGTTGCTCTCCATTCATTATTCTTTTATTTAAACCCTTTGTTAAAAAGGGTTTTTTCTGGTTTTAAAGGCAGGTTATTTTGTTACTGGCCAGAAAATAGAGAGAAGAAGCATGAAAGGAGAGGAGAGGGAAATGGAGAAAACCAGGATTCAGTATTTGCGCAAAAAACAGATTCTTTATTTTAATACAATCCTTCTGATCTATGCGGGAGCCTTGTGTGTCATTATTGCCTTGCAATGGTCAGCAATGACCGTGTATACGATTCTGGGGATGTTTTGCTGGTTGACTGCTTTCAGCAGTTACTGGGCAAAAAGCATGCATCCCGTTTTGCTTCTTTTTCCGAAATGATTGCGTTAAATCAATACGAGCGCCAAAAATTGGGGGCAAGCTGGCGGAAATATCATTTGTCCTCTGTTCTGCTTCTGTTCGCAATGGGATTGTTTTTCTTCATACAGGCGTGGTTCCGGAAGAACTCGCTTTTTTTGGAAGGAATATCGGTCTGGTATATTGCAGTGGTGATCCCGGCAGTTTTTTTGTTGTGCAATTTGAGCCTGTATACACATATTCGCCGGTTTGACCGCCTCTCTTCTGAGGCTCTGCAAGCCTATTCCAATGAACGCAGCCTGTTTGGAATTATTTTTGCATCCGTTTTTGCAGGAATGACCTTGATGGGCACAATCGTTTTTTTATTAATGACATCATACTGAGGAATTAAGAAAGTGAAAAAACTTTTTCCATGCAGATTTATTTGATTGTTTGGACGAAAATGGTTGCTGATCATACCGGTTTATACAAAAGCCTTTTGCAAACTGGCAAAAGGCTTTTTCCAATCGTTTGTTTTTCAGCTGAACAGGGGAATTTTGACAATTCCTGATATGTATGGTTCAGGCCAGAATCTGACAAACGGGTATGTAAAATTGCCGACGTCCCCTTTCTCAAAAGGGGACGCACGAACCGGTTCGGGAGTTTCCCGTCTATAAAGGGGTAATACGGCAAAACCTGGCAATTGCTTTTACCATGAATGAATGATGCAAGCTGTAAATGTTCAGGTGGTTTGAGCCTTGCTTTTTTGCAGCCCTTTCAACTTCAAGAGCTGTTTTTTGTATTGAATGTACATGGACAGGCGCCACGGCAACAGCATGCCGAAAGCAAGAATGAAAAACAGGCTTCCTGTCTGGTAAATGCTGAGGATATGTTCAATATAGGTATGCAGGCTCATGCGAATTGCAAAAAGCACAATCAGAATGATGACAAAGGTACGGGAGCGTTTCAGGTAAACCTGTTCCCCGATGACCTCCATTTTGGAAGTCTGGATCAGCGGGATGGACAAAAAAAGTGCACCTGTGAGGAAGGCTGCAATTGCCCAGGACCATGGAATATGCGTTGGCGGAAAGAAAAACATGGCAAAACCTGTACTCATTCCAAGAGGCGGAATCAGGATCTTTTTGGCATTGGTTGGTTTTTTTGCTGCCCGCAGGCGTAAAAAAATAACGATAATAGCCATCATAAAAGCAGCAATGGGCAAAACTGTTTGAAAAAATGGAGTCATATCATGGCCTCCTCCAATTGGTTTTTAAATCGGTTATCTTGACTTTTCAAGTTGATTGCCTGAGAATATAGCTTAATAATAACCTATTTTTAGCATTCAAAAAAAGTTCATACTATGACCGGCGTTGAAAAAGAGGAGTAACACAGGGAGGCTGTCAAGAGAGTTGGCGGATGGTGCGAGCCAAACAGCAAACTGTGTGAATGGGCTTTGGAGCTTTTTTTCTGAACAGGGAAAATCCCTTACTAGGAAAAAACGGTAAAAACCGTTATTTTTGGAGTGCACCTGCAACTTCGGTTTGCAGGTGAACAAGGGTGGTACCGCGAGTAAACTCGTCCCTTTTTTGGGGGCGGTTTTTTTATTTTGGCAAAGGAGTGGTTTGATGAAACGGGTCTTATCCGGTGTTCAACCGACAGGAATGTTGCATTTGGGAAATTATCTGGGGGCGATCAAGCAGTTTGTTCAATTGCAAAATGAAGCTGATTGTTATTTTTGCGTTGTCAATCTGCATGCAATTACGATCCCGAAAGATCCCCAGGAGCTTGTGGAAAGAACAAGAGATGTTGTTGCCATGTATCTGGCGGTAGGGCTGGATCCGGAAAAAGTCACCCTGTTTGTCCAGTCCCAGATAAAGGCTCATGCGGAAGCCTGCTGGCTGTTGCAATGCGTGGCCCGTGTTGGTGAATTGAATCGGATGATCCAGTTCAAGGAAAAAGGGAAAGGATCCGATTCAGCACTGGTTGGTTTATATACTTATCCGGTTTTGATGGCAGCCGATATCCTGCTGTATCAGGCGGATCAGGTACCTGTCGGAGAAGATCAGAAGCAGCACCTGGAATTGACAAGGGATCTGGCGCAGCGATTCAACCGGGATTATCAGGAAGTGCTGACGGTTCCCGAACCGCTGATAGGCGAAGTAGGTGCCCGGGTTATGGGCCTTGACAATCCGCAGAAAAAAATGAGCAAAAGTGCGGAAAGTGCTTTTAACTATATTGCCATGCTGGATGAGCCCAAAATGATTGAGAAAAAGTTGAAACGGGCTGTTACCGATTCGGAAAACCAGGTTCGTTATGATCCGGAAAACAAGCCGGGTATCAGCAATTTGCTGGGAATTTACAGTTCCCTGTCAGGAAAATCAGTAAAAGAACTGGAAAAAGCTTATGAAGGCGCTGGTTACGGCCAATTCAAAAAAGATTTGATTGAAGTTGCAATCGATCATCTGCAACCGATTCAGGAGCGTTACTATCAGATTCGAAAATCTTCTCTGCTGGATCAGGTGCTGGCAGAAGGAAAAGAAAAAGCGGAAGCCATTGCGGAAGATACATTGCGGAAAATGAAGGATGCTATGGGGATTTTATGATCATCCATCAAAAAAGATGCCATTGCAAGGTGGCATCTTTTTTATATAAACACAAGCTAGATGGATGAGCCGAGTTACAGGGAAAAGATATGTTTTATGCATTAATGGCTTGCAATTTTTTTGCAAGGCGGGATTTTTTGCGGGCAGCTGCGTTTTTATGGATCAACCCTTTGGTTACAGCTTTATCCAGGCTGCGGGTTGCTTCTTTCAACAAAATCGTTGCTTGCTCTTTATCCTGATTTTCTACAGCTGTCAGGAATTTTTTTATTTTGGTACGCATTGCTGATTTTTGGGAAGAATTTAGCAAGC
Organism: Thermoactinomyces sp.; assembly: GCA_049587175.1. Lineage (GTDB taxonomy): Bacteria > Bacillota > Bacilli > Thermoactinomycetales > Thermoactinomycetaceae > Thermoactinomyces. The sequence continues at coordinate 37,399 of JBAVDL010000190.1, read as the reverse complement.
GCTGAGCTTCGTTTGTTTTAGCGCGTTTGATTGCGGATTTAATGTTTGCCAAGTCATTCACCTCCCATTTTTAAAAAGGATTCCGCATCCCTTTTATGCAACATGCAATATTCTAGCACGTGAGGGTATAAAAAGCAATAATGGGCAGGAGAATAAATAAAACAGTGAGATATAAACTGACTGCAGGGAATCGAGGGAAGGAGCAAGATGATGGATCAGAATCAGTCACAAGAGCATCAAATCGACCTGAGCCAATATAATATCCGAACAGACCTGGCACGCGAGTCTCATGAGATGGCATCCGGGAAGCAGACGGACGGCAGTTCGATTCCGGGAGTGGAAATAGAGGAAAATACAGATGAAGGAATTACGACCAGCTGGATCCGGATCAAAAATGACCAGGGGGCCCAGGAAATAGGCAAGGCTCCCGGCACTTATCTGACGATTGAAGCACCGGGGCTGAGATCAAGAGATTCCGTGTTTGTGCAGAAAGTTGCCAGTCACTTTGCCGATCAGTTTGAGCAGTTTCTTCAGGAAGCACGGATCGGCCCCAATGACTCCTGTCTGATCGTAGGTCTGGGAAACTGGAATGTAACTGCGGATGCGTTTGGTCCCCTTGTGGTAAAAAATACATTGGTTACCCGCCATCTGTTTGAACTGGAACCGGAGTCTGTACAGGAAGGTTACCGGTCTGTCTGCGCCCTGTCACCGGGAGTATTGGGACTGACCGGCATTGAAACGAGCGATATCATCAGAGGGGTGGTTGACAAGTCCAAACCTGATTTTGTCATCGCCTTTGATTCGCTTGCATCCCGGGCTTTAACGCGTGTCAATACAACTGTTCAGGTAGCAGATACAGGAATTCACCCAGGCTCGGGAGTCGGGAACAAACGTAAAGCATTAACAAAAGAAACTTTGGGGATTCCGGTAATTGCAATCGGTGTGCCTACTGTTGTGGATGCCGTTACCATCGCCTTTGATACGATTGATTTTGTTATTTCACACCTGGGCAGGGAAATTCATGGTGAGAAGAGCAACCCGCTTGATCCTTACAGACGGCCGTCCGTCAAGGATCTGCAAGGCTATCAGCCGCCTGGGGAAACCGTTCATCGCGTAATGGGAATGTTTGGCGCTTTGGGAGAAGACGAAAAAAGGCAATTGATTCATGAAGTGCTCTCTCCTTTGGGACAAAATCTTATTGTAACTCCCAAGGAAGTAGATTCTTTCATTGCCACAGTCGCAAAAATGATTGCCAACGGGGTCAATTGTGCCTTGCATGAAGCGGTCAATATGGAAAACGTCGCTTCCCATGTCAGATAAGCCCAATCTAATTCAGAAACCGGCAAACGATAAAGCTGCCTGCAGGAAAAACAGATGCAACGGTTTGAGTAAAGTTCACATCTCCCCTGCCCACTGTACGGGGTAAATACGAAAGTCCTGAAAGTTGCCTCCATCACTATGGTTGCAAGCTTGTGTTTATGCACAAGCTTTTTTGTATTTCTATCAAATTGGATCCTGTATTTTTAGTGTTTGATAGGTTCTACTCCTGTTTGTCCTTTCATAGTTTAAGTTTGAGAGAAGCTGACAGAGGGTGAACTTGATGAATAAACGGTATCACGGGTTCCTGACGTTGAACATGGCCCGTCCGCGGACAAGACAGGTGTTGGTATTTTTATTTTTGGCAGTGGCAGTGATGTTTTCTTTTCTTGGAGCGTGGGTAATGGTACAGGCTGAAAACAGTATGCAAGGTTCCGACTTTAGCAAGGTAACTTCCCATATCTCTGCAAGAACCCTGGTAATGCTGATGGGGGAAAATCTTCCCTACCTGAAGGAAGAAGTGGGGGCATCGGGGCTGAATGAGATTGTGTCCCGCATGACTTTTGAACTGGCAACCAGCATCAATCTGAAAGACCCCAGAACTTTTCTGGGCAGGGAGCTTCCGTTGTATGCCCTTTTTGACAGCGAAATCGATTTGGCCAGCGCTGATGTGGATTATACATCCATCCCGATTGAATCCCCTCCGCCCCCCGAGTTGGAACAAGAGATTATCAAAGCGATGGAGAAACCGGATCAGGGACGGACAAGCACTGCAGCAGACGGAATCAGACGGAAGCAGGTCTTGATATATTCAACCCATTTCTGGGAGTCATTTTTACCGGAACTGGGGGAAAAGAATCCGCGCAAGGCAACACATGTTGAAAAAAATATTACACAAGTAGGGGAGTATCTGGCGAAAGTTCTGGAAAAATCCGGAATTGGCGCCGTCACGGCAGAACGGAAATATACCTGGGATTCAGGTGCCTACAAGCAGTCAAAGACAATGGTGCAATCCGTAATGAAACAGCATGATGACATTACTTACCTGATTGATTTGCACCGGGATGCGCAAAGGAGGGACAAGACCACCAAAACATACGGCAATCTTCCTTATGCCCGGTTGGCGTTTGTGGTCGGAAAATCCAGCAAATATTATACCCAAAATCTGAATCTGGCCAGGGAAATGCACAGGGAAATCAACAAAAGATATCCGGATTTGTCCCGTGCCGTGATTATTAAAGAACGGGCAAATGGGAACAACGGTGAATATAACCAGTCTCTTTCTCCCAACAGCATGCTGATTGAAGTTGGAGGAGTGGACAACACGTTTGAAGAGGCGTACCGGTCCATTGAAGTTTTGGCAGAAGTACTGGCAGAAAAAATTCATGAAGCTACACCGGTGATGCAAGAAGGAAATTAAACCGGATCAGGGGTGGAAAACATGCGTGTATGGGTGCAGGTAATCGGTCTTTTTACAATGCTGGTATTGGGGATTTTTGTCGGAATAGACCTGGCAGAGCGGAATATGCACAAGATGCAGGGAACGGAAGGAGCGGCGCGCGCCATTCAGATTGAGCCCAAAGACGGGAAGGTAGAAATCTCGGTATTTGGGCAGGCCATCGAACCGCAAAAGTGGGATATCCAAGTGACCGACCAAAATGACTCTGCCCAAATTGCCCAACCTTCCAAAGATGGCACCAATTACCTGGCACTGGTCGGAAATTATATGGGAACAGCGATCCGCCAGTTTTTACGCAAAGTGGCCGATCTGCTGTTTGTATGGATACAATCCTGACCGGAAAGAACTTGTCTGAATCAGCAAGTGGCTTGCTTAGTAAAGAAACAGGCTGAATGACAAAGTCCGGAATCCTGGGAGCGAGGGAATGTTTGCGATCAGCACCTGCACTTGTCGCAAGGCGGGAGAAGCTGTTTACGTGCAGGGAGTTTTGATCCTGACCTGAAACAGCGGCGTCTGATTCTTCTTTGCAAGGTGGAGACGGAACGAAGTCCTGAATGGTCTTCTTCTATATATTTTTCTATAGTCTGAGCATAAGGAGGTTGGCCTTATGCTTTTTTTGTTACAATTGAATACCAGTCACCGGACTGTTATAATTGAATAATGCAGTCTTGCTTTTTTATGCAGGAGGGAACAGAACGGGAATGAAAAATAAAGAAAAACAGGTACGGATCCGTAATTTTTCGATTATTGCTCATATCGATCACGGAAAATCTACATTGGCTGACCGCATTTTGGAAAAGACCGGGGTATTGACGCAGCGCGAAATGCAGGAACAGTTTCTGGACCGGATGGATTTGGAGAGAGAACGGGGAATCACCATTAAATTGCAATCAGTCCGCCTCCCGTACAAGGCCAGGGATGGCAAGGAATATATCCTGAATCTGATTGATACTCCGGGACATGTTGACTTTACGTATGAAGTTTCCCGAAGTTTGCAAGCCTGTGAAGGAGCATTGCTTGTCGTGGATGCTTCACAGGGTGTGGAAGCGCAGACGCTGGCAAATGTTTATCTGGCTTTGGAAAATGATCTTGAAATCATTCCCGTCATCAATAAAATTGACCTGCCGAGCGCAGAACCGGAGCGGGTCAAACAGGAAATTGAAGATGTAATCGGATTGGATGCCGGTGACGCCATTCTTGCATCGGCCAAATCCGGAATCGGGATTGAGGAGATTCTGGAGCAGATTATTGATAAGATTCCCCCGCCGGAAGGGGATGAGACGGCTCCGCTAAAAGCGCTGATTTTTGATTCGGTTTACGATTCCTATAAAGGAGTTATTATCTATACCCGGGTAGTTGATGGAACCCTGAAAAAGGGTATGTCCATTCAGATGATGTCAAATGGCAAAACCTTTGAAGTGACAGAAGTGGGTGCCTTTATGCCCAATGCCGTCACCCTGGATGAACTGAAACCCGGGGAAGTCGGCTTTGTTTGTGCCAATATCAAAAATGTGCGTGATACGCGCGTAGGGGATACCATTACCGATGCCGACCATCCGGCAGAAGAACCGTTGCCCGGCTACCGGCGCATCAACCCGATGGTCTTTTGCGGGTTATATCCTGTTGATTCCTCAGAATACGATGACTTGCGGGAAGCACTTGAAAAGCTGGAACTGAATGATGCTTCGCTTTCATACGAACCGGAAACCTCGCAAGCGCTTGGTTTCGGATTTCGATGCGGTTTTCTCGGCCTGTTGCATATGGAGATTATTCAGGAGCGGATTGAACGGGAATTTGGTGTTCAGTTAATCACAACGGCTCCCAGTGTCGTGTACAAGGTTTACAAAACGGATCAAACCGTGCTGGAAATCGAAAATCCGACCCTGATGCCGCCTGTACAGGAAATCGAACGGGTGGAAGAGCCTTATGTAAAAGCAAGCATTATGGTTCCCAATGATTTTGTGGGAGCGGTCATGGAGATTTGCCAGAATAAAAGAGGCCAGTATATAACCATGAACTATCTTGACAACAATCGCGTCAATCTGGTTTACGAGCTGCCTCTGGCCGAAATTGTCTATGACTTTTTTGATCAGTTGAAATCCAATACCAAAGGCTACGCTTCTTATGATTACGAACTGACAGGATATAAAGCATCAAATCTTGTCAAGATGGATATTCTTCTCAATGGAGAAGTGGTGGATGCCCTTTCCTTTATTGTTCATCGCGATCGGGCCTACCAACGCGGGCGGGCATTGGTGGAAAAATTGAGAAAGCTGATTCCGCGCCAGATGTTTGAGGTGCCGATTCAGGCAGCCATTGGCAATAAAGTCGTGGCCAGGGAAACGATCAGTGCCATCCGCAAAAATGTGCTGGCAAAATGTTATGGCGGAGATGTAAGCCGTAAACGAAAATTGCTGGAGAAACAAAAAGAGGGGAAAAAACGCATGAAAGCCGTGGGAAGCGTGGAAGTACCCCAGGAAGCTTTTATGGCTGTCCTGAAGATTGACGAACAGAAATAGTAAAAAGCCGTAAGCGGTTTTCGCTTGCGGCTTTTTGTCAAGGAGGTTCAGGAAATGCCCCCCAAAGCAATTTATGTTCATATTCCGTTTTGTGCAAATAAATGCCATTACTGTGATTTTACCTCTTATGTCGTGAATGGGCAGCCGGTAAACGACTACCTGGATGCACTGGCACTCGAGATGGAGAAAGCAACCGCCAGGGTGAAACCGGAACAGATTGCCACCATATATATCGGGGGAGGTACTCCGACTGTCCTGAATCCATCCCAAATGGAAAAGCTGCTCCAGGATTTGCGATTTTATTTTCCGGACCGGTCAGAGGATCTTGAATTTACGGTGGAAGCCAATCCGGGCACCACAACCCCTGAACTTCTTTCTGTGATGCATGAGGGGGGCGTGAACCGGATCAGTTTTGGCGCGCAAACTTTCCGGCAGGATTTGCTGAAAAAAATCGGGCGGATTCACGGGGCGGAGGAAATCGGGGAAAGTGTTGAACTGGCACGGAAAGCCGGATTTGAAAACATTTCCCTTGATCTTATGTTTGGACTGCCTGAACAGACCACAGATGACGTAAAAAGGTCCCTGTCGGAAGCAGTCTCGCTGGAGCCTGCGCATTTCTCCTGTTACAGTCTCAAAGTGGAAGAAGGGACACGGTTTTATGATTTGCAGCAACAAAACCGGCTGGTGCTGCCAAGCGAAGACGAGGAACTGGAAATGTATCAGTGGACACGTTCCTTTTTGCGGGAAAAAGGGTATATGCAGTATGAAATAAGCAATTTTGCCAGGCCGGGACGGGAAAGCCGGCACAACCTGACTTATTGGCTTAATGAAGAGTATTATGGTTTTGGTACCGGTGCCCATGGCTATGTGGACCGGGTTCGGTATGCCAATGTAAAAGGAATAAAGGAATATATATATCAAATAAGAAACGGTTTTTTGCCGGTGGAAGAATCCTGTGTGGTAAGTATCCGGGAAGATATGGAGAATTTTATGATTCTGGGCCTCCGGTTGTTGCAAGGGGTGAAACGGTCCCGTTTTCTCCAGCGCTATGGTGTTGAAGCCGGGGAGATTTTTGCAACAGCTTTGAAAAATTTGCAACAAAAAAATTTGCTTGCTGTGGATAAAGACTGGATTCGTTTGACAGAACAAGGCCTTTTGTTTGGCAATCATGTGTTTGCTTCATTTCTGGGAAGTGTGGAATTATAATGTCATCCGTTGACATCATATTGGTCGTTTGGTAATTTAAAAATAGCATTTTAGCACTCGATCTTCAGGAGTGCTAACAAGGAGGGGAGGCAGATGTTAACGGAGCGGCAGAAATTGATTCTTTGGGCAGTCATTAACGATTACATTGTATCCGCAGAACCTGTCGGTTCGCGGACGGTATCCAAGAAAAAAGGGATTAATTTCAGTGCAGCTACCGTTCGCAATGTCATGGCTGATCTGGAAGAAATGGGATACTTGGAACAACCGCACACATCTGCCGGAAGAGTACCTTCACAAAAAGGGTATCGCTTCTATGTTGATCATTTGCTGAAACCGTACATGTGGTCGAAACAGGATCTGCTCGCCTTGCATGATTATCATGTAATGCGGATGGATCACGTGGAGCAGGTAATCAAACATACAAATTCAATCCTGTCCCAGTTAACCAACTACATGACCTTTATCTTGGGACCGAATATCAAGGAAAGCAAGCTGAAACATCTGCAAATCGTTCCTCTGTCAGACCGGTCTGCAGTTTCTATATTGGTAACCGATACAGGCCATGTTTATCAACAGCGTGTAAAGGTTCCTGAAGGCATACCATTATACGAAATTGAACGATTGGCAAACTTTCTCAGTTTTCACCTGAATGGCTGTCCAATTTCAAAGTTGAAGTCAATCCTTGTCAAGCAACTTGCCAAAGAATTGCAGCGATATGTTGATCATTTTGAAAAGCTGACCGATTTACTGGATCAAATTTTACAGGATCAACCGGATGAACGTTTATATACAAGTGGTACAACCCGGATTTTGGAACAGCCGGAGTTCCAGGATGTTGAAAAAATGAAAGCCCTGTTGGATTTGCTGGAAGAAAATGAAGTCATTATACAGCTTCTCGAGCCTTCTACAGAAGGTGTACAGGTTCGCATTGGTTATGAAAATCACTTGGAAGCTGTGCAAGATTGCAGTATTATATCTGCATCGTATATGTTTAACGGACAGCCTGTTGGTACGATTGGGGTATTAGGCCCTACCCGAATGGATTACAGCCGGGTCATCGGGATTATTGAATTGTTGGCAAAAGATTTTTCCAGACGATTGGACACATTGATTGATTGCCGCGAATAAACCGGTTGAAGCGTGCAGGTAGGGGTTCAAACCGTGAACCCCTATACCTGTGTACAGAAGGGGGAATGCCAGGTGCCCGACAGTGAGTATTTTTATCCGAATGATGATGAACGGCTTTCGGCATTGGAGAGTAATGCAAAAGCTGTAAAGAAAGTGGCTGCGGCAGTAGCTTCCACACTGGGTCCCAAAGGGCTGGATACCATGCTGGTAAATTCGAATAATGAAGTGGTTATTACAAATGACGGGGTTACGATTCTGGAATTGATGGAAATGGAACATCCGGCCGCCAAGATGATTGTAAATGTAGCCAGAGCGCAACAAGAGGAAATGGGAGATGGGACGACAACAGCCACACTGCTGGCGTCTGCACTTGTCAACGAAGGAGTTAAGCAGGTGTTGCGCGGAGTCCCCGTGACAAAAGTGATCGCCGGAATAGAGCGGGGAGTCCGGTTTGCGTTGCACAAGATGCGCGAAAAGGCACGCCCCATTTACGAACTGGATGACGAATGGCTGCAACGCATTGCTTTTACAGCTTGCCGGGAAAATGAAGATATTACTCTGGCAGTGATTGAAGCAGTCAATTTGTTGGGGCGGGAAAAACTGCTGGAAAAAGGGTTTAAATTTTCTTCCTGTGTCAAGGCTTTTCCACGGGTCGAGAACCGGGTGGTGCCTGGCATTCTGTTAAGCCAGCCTCGCATGAGCAAACAAATGCCGCGAAAAAAGGAAAATGTTCGCGTCCTTGTTTTGTCCGATTCGCTTGAACCGCAAGCGGCAGCCAATCAGGCAAACGGTGCCGACGAACCGGCCAGCCGGCAGGAAAGGTTAAAAGAAGAGTTTTATGTTATGCTGGAACATATCATTCATCTGGAGCCCGGGCTTGTTGTTGTGGGAGGTCAAGTTGATCCCCATGCAGAAGGAGTGTTTGCGGATGCCGGAATCATGGTCGTGCAAAATGTGCCCCGGGAAGAATTGAGACAGGTTACCGAACATACCCATGCACGGATGATTAAAACAAGTGTCGTGCAGAATTCGCCTGATGAAATAGAATCGGCGTTGGGAATGTGCAAAGAGGTGGCAGATGGCGGGGAATTCAGTAACGTCTGTATTACCGGCGGTCACGGAAAGCCGTTTGCCACAATTATTGTAGGGGCAATGACTGAGGAAATCCTGGCGGAGCATGAGCGGATAGCCCGAGATGCTGCTTCTGCTGTACAAGCTGCCATTCGGGGAGGATTTGTTCCGGGAGGCGGTGCAATCGAACTGTCTATCGCCCACCATGTTGAGCATTACCGGGAGACCGTTCAGGGAATGGAACGCTTTGGGGTAACGGCTGTGGCAGAAGCACTCCAAAGGCCAATGAGCCAGGTTGTTGCCAATGCCGGATTCAACCCGCTGGAAAAAATCGAATCTGTCAAAGCTTTTCAGGTAAAACGTCATTCTGACTCCTTGGGTATTGATTGTGATCGTGGTACGATAGCAGATATGATCGAAATGGGTGTTGTAGATCCGCTGCTGGTCAAAGCACATGCCTTGAAAACGGCCAGTGAAGTGGCAACAGCCATTTTGCGGATTCATACCATTGTGCGTATGAAAGAATAGCCTGTTTCAGTTTAGGAGGATTATAGAGATGGATCAGGAAAAAGACGAGCTCCAGCAGACTTCCGGACAGTCTTCCCCGGAGGAGCCTGGTTTGGAAGAAAAAGGAGACTTACATAACAAAGAGGAGCCAATGGAAACCGAGTCTGTAGAAGATGAGACTGTAAAGTTGCAAAAAGAAGCTGAAGAAGCAAAAATTGCTGCTGAGACATGGAAAAAACAGGCAGAACAAAACAGGGAAATGTATTTGCGGGCACTTGCCGATTATGAAAATTTTCGCCGTCGCGCCCGCAAGGAAAAGGAAGAAGCACTGAAATACGGAGTTGTTCCTCTATTGGAAAATCTGCTTCCTGTGCTTGACAACTTTGAACGCGCACTGGATGCGGCTGATTCAACCCAGGATGCACAGGTATTGCAGGAAGGCATCGAAATGGTATATCGCCAATTTTTAAATGTACTGTCTCAGGCAGGACTTACCATGATTGAAACAGAAGGGAAACCATTTAATCCCCACGAACACAATGCAGTAGCACAAGTGGAAACGGATGAAGCCGAATCCGGCTATGTGGTCGAGGAATTGCAGGCGGGCTACCGCTATCTTGATCGTGTAATCCGTCCTTCTATGGTAAAAGTAAGCAAATAGATATATACTTATTATTTTGTTAGTGAAGGCAGGAGGTAGGAGTTTATGAGCAAAGTAATCGGTATTGATCTGGGTACAACCAACTCATGTGTTGCTTTTATGGATGGAAAAGAAGTGACTGTTATTCCGAACGCAGAAGGAGGACGTACAACGCCTTCTGTGGTGGGATTTTCAAAAACGGGTGAACGTCTGATAGGAGAAGCGGCCAAACGCCAGGCGATCACCAATCCGGAAAAAACGGTTGCTTCGATCAAACGTTATATGGGGACCAACCATAAGAAAAAAATTGATGGAAAAGAATATACTCCCCAGGAAATTTCAGCAATGATCCTGCAAAAACTGAAACAGGATGCGGAGAGTTATCTGGGGGAAAAAGTAACGCAAGCGGTTATTACGGTACCGGCATACTTTAACGACAGCCAGCGCCAGGCTACCAAGGACGCCGGTAAAATTGCCGGGCTTGAAGTACTGCGGATCATCAATGAACCGACCGCTGCTGCCCTGGCTTACGGGCTGGATAAAGAAAATGACCAGAAAGTGCTTGTTTTTGACCTTGGTGGAGGTACCTTCGATGTTTCCATCATGGAGTTGGGTGATGGCGTTTTCGAAGTGCTGGCAACCAGCGGGGACAACAAGCTCGGCGGTGATGACTTCGACCAGGTGATTATTGACTACCTGATTGAAGAGTTTAAAAAGGAAAATGGCATTGATTTGCGTCAGGACAAAAATGCCACCCAGATCATGCAGCGCTTGAAAAATGAAGCAGAGAAAGCAAAAAAAGATTTGTCAGGTGTACTGACCACGACCATTTCCCTGCCATTTTTGACGGCTGATGAAACAGGCCCGAAACACCTTGAAGTAACCTTGACAAGAGCCAAATTTGAAGAGTTGAGCTCTGATCTCATTGAGCGGGCCATGATTCCGACACGACGTGCTATGGAGGATGCCGGTTTGACTCCTGATAAGATTGACCGGGTCATTCTGGTTGGCGGTTCCACCCGGATTCCGGCGGTTCAGGAAGCAATCAAACGCTTTATTGGCAAGGAACCAAGCAAAGGGGTCAACCCGGACGAAGTTGTTGCCATGGGTGCGGCCATTCAGGGCGCTGTACTGGCCGGGGATGTAAAAGATGTTGTTCTTTTGGATGTAACTCCGCTTTCCCTTGGTATTGAAACCCTGGGCGGCGTATTTACAAAATTGATCGAGCGAAATACAACCATTCCGACAGAGAAATCACAAATCTTTTCTACGGCGGCAGATAACCAGACAACTGTAGATATTCATGTTCTGCAGGGAGAACGGCAAATGGCTGCGGACAACAAAACACTCGGACGTTTCCAACTGACTGGTATTCCGCCGGCACCGCGCGGTATTCCGCAAATTGAGGTTACATTTAAAATTGATGCCAACGGCATTGTCAATGTATCAGCCAAAGATAAAGCAACAGGCAAAAGCCAGGATATTACAATCAAATCTTCCAGCGGCTTGTCTGACGAAGAGATTGAACGCATGATAAAAGATGCGGAAATGCATGCTGAAGAAGACAAAAAACGGAAAGAAAAAGTAGAGCTTCGGAACAAGGCGGATCAATTGATATTCACGACTGATAAAACCCTGAAGGATCTTGGAGACAAAGTGGATGCCCAGGACAAGGAAAAAGCGGAAAAAGCAAAAGATCAGCTGAAAAAGGCACTGGAACAAGATGACGAAGCAGCGATCAAAAAAGGTGTAGAGGAACTGGAACAAGCTGTACAGCAGCTTTCAGTCAAGCTGTATGAACAAATGCAGCAGCAGGCGGCTCAGAACCAGGGCGGCAGCGAAGGCGCTGAAAAGAAAGACAACGTAGTAGATGCAGAATTTGAAGAAGTAAAAGATGAAGAAAAATAAGGAGGAGGAAAGAGTTCTCCTCGGCCGGAAAGTCAGTGTCGGGGCTCTGCCTTGGCATGACTTTCCCTTTTTTTGTGAGACTGGCAGCTGTTTTGTGTATGAAGGGGAGGTGACCCAGTGAGCAAGCGTGATTATTATGAGATACTCGGTGTAAGTCGTAATGCCTCGGAAGATGAGATTCGCAAAGCTTATCGCAAATTGGCCCGTAAATATCATCCGGATGTAAACAAAGCAGAAGATGCCGAGAAGAAATTCAAGGAAGTCAAAGAAGCTTATGAAGTGCTGAGTGATCCGCAGAAAAAGGCGCGGTATGACCAGTTTGGGCATGCCGATCCCGGCGCGTTTGCCGGAAGCGACGGCGGATTTAATGCTGATTTTGGGTTTGGAGATATTTTTGATATGTTTTTTGGCGGGGGTCGCCGCAGCAATCCGCATGCCCCACGTAAAGGCGCCGATTTGGAATACCGTTTAACCGTTGAGTTTAAAGATGCCGTTTTTGGAAAAAGTGTAGAAGTCGCCATTCCGCGCACTGAAACTTGTGAAATGTGTCACGGCACCGGAGCCAAACCGGGAACCCAACCGGAAACATGCGCCACCTGTCAGGGAAGCGGGCAATCGGAAGTAATCCAGAATACACCGTTTGGCCGAATAGTCAATCGGCGGATTTGTCAGGCTTGTGGCGGCACCGGAAAAATTATTCGCGAGAAATGCGGCAATTGCTCAGGTACCGGTCAGGTGAAAAGGAAGAAAAAAATCAGTGTCAAGATTCCTGCCGGAATTCATGAAGGAGCGCAACTGCGCGTGAGCGGTGAAGGAGAACCGGGGCAAAATGGAGGACCTCCAGGGGATTTATATATTACAGTTTATATCAAGCCTCACGAGTTCTTTAAAAGAGAAGGGGACGACCTGGTCTGTGAATTGCCGATTACATTTGGACAGGCAGCACTGGGAGATGAAGTCATCGTTCCAACGCTGAAAGGCCGCGCCAAGCTGAAAGTTCCTGCCGGAACACAAACAGGTACCGAATTCCGTCTGCAGGGAAAAGGCGTTCGCCGGTTGCGCGGTTATGGTGAGGGAGATCTGCGTGTCAAAGTGCGTGTTGTAACTCCTACCAAATTGACCGCGGAACAGAAAGAAGCTTTGCGTCATTTCAGCCATTTGTGCGGCGAGTATATCAAACAGGAGCAAAGCACCAATTTTTTTGATAAAATGAAGCAGGCATTTCGAGGCGAGTAAAGAAAAGAACGGGCAGATTCGCCCGTTTTTTCTTTATCAATGCAAAGGAGGATTAGCCGTTTGAACTGGTTGGAAATAAGTGTACACACGAGCCGGGAAGCAATCGATGCCGTCAGTGAGTTCCTGCAGGAGCAGGGAGCTGAAGGAGTTGCCATTGAAGACTCGGAAGTGCTCCATCGTGCTTTCCCGGATTGTTACGGAGAAATTGTGGAATTGTCTCCTGCAGATTACCCGGAAGAAGGGGCTGTTATCAAGGCTTACCTGCCTGATTTGAAGCAGTTGGATCGTTCAGACCTGATCCGGCAGGTTGAGAGGAAATTGCAGTTTCTGGAACAGGTGGGACTTGACGTCCGGCCTGGCCGGGTCGGGTTGCGGACAGTAAACGAGTCATCGTGGGAGAATGAATGGAAAAACTATTACAAACCGGTAAAAGTATCCGGTCAAATAACAGTCCAACCCGTATGGGAAGATTATGAACCCCGGGATTCCAAAGAAAAAATTGTCCGACTCGATCCGGGGATGGCATTTGGAACCGGTACCCATCCGACAACAAAACTGAGTATCCAGCTGCTGGAAAAATATATGCCGGCAAAAGCCAGCGTGATTGATGTCGGATGCGGAAGCGGAATCCTGAGTATCGTTGCCGGTAAATTAGGGGCGGAAGAAGTATTGGCATTGGATAAAGATCCGTTGGCCGTGGAAAAAGCAGGCGAAAATATCCGGCTCAACCAGCTGGAAGGCCGGATTGTTGTGCAGGAAGGCGACCTGCTTAAGGGAGTAGGACAGACGGCAGATGTCGTCGTAGCCAATATTCTGGCAGAGATTATCATTCATATGGTGCCTGATTTGCCACGGGTGCTGGTGCCTGGCGGCATTTTTGTCGGATCGGGAATTATCGGGGAAAAAGCGGAAGATGTCAGGAAGGCATTGGTTTCATGCGGCCTGAAAGTACTGGAAACCAAACACCAGGAAGGCTGGGTAGCCATTGCCGCAAAAAAATGGTAAAATGGCAGGAGTGTCAAATGCAAAGATATTTTATATCTGCGGATGCAATTACAGATACGCATGTTTGCTTGACCGGGGATGAAGTTCATCACATAAAAAATGTGATGCGCAACAGGCCGAATGATCGGCTTCTTGTTTGCTGCGGGGATGGGTATGATTACGTTTGCGTGATTGAAAAGATAAATTCCCGTCAAATCGATTGCCGGGTTGTGGATAAGTTTCCTTCACAAGGAGAACCGCAAACGAGGATTACGATTGCCCAATCTTTGGTAAAAGGCGACAAATTCGAATGGATCGTGCAGAAGGGAACAGAGATCGGCGCCAGTTCTTTTCAGCCGTTTCAATCCGCACGATCGATTGTAAAAATAAATGCCCAGAAGGAAAAGAAAAAGCGGGATCGCTGGCAGCGAATTGCCAAAGAGGCAGCCGAACAGTCGCACAGGGGGAAGGTGCCGGCGGTGATGCCGGTTTTGTCGTGGAGTGCACTGCTGGATGAAATGGAAAAATATCCTCTGGCCCTGATTGCCTATGAAAAGGGTGGCGCGCCCTTGAACCAGGTTGTTTCTGAGTTTCGGGAAGAAGCGATTTTGCTTGTGGTTGGTCCGGAGGGCGGATTTACCGAAGAAGAAATTCACGAAGCCCGTGCAAGGGGAGCGGTTCCTGTTACATTGGGGCCACGGATATTGCGTGCAGAGACTGCTCCGCTGGTGGCACTTTCATGTTTGTTGTTTGCGAGGAATGAAATGGGAGGTGAATGAGTTGAAAACCGTTGCTTTTCATACATTGGGGTGCAAAGTAAATGCCTATGAAACAGAAGCGATCTGGCATTTGTTCAAAAAGGCCGGTTATCGGCGGGTAGAGTTTGAGGATGTGGCCGATGTCTATGTGATTAATACATGTACCGTTACCAATACGGGAGACCGGAAAAGCCGGCAGGTGATCCGGCGGGCAATTCGGCGCAATCCGGATGCCGTGATTGCAGTAACCGGCTGCTATGCCCAGACTTCCCCTGCAGAAGTTACCTCTATCCCTGGCGTAGATATTGTTGTCGGGACGCAGGGGCGTGACAAGCTGTTTGATTATGTCAATCAATATATGAAAGAGCGGCAGCCGATCAATGCTGTGGCAAACATCATGAAGCAACGCCAGTTTGAAGAGATGGATGTTCCTACCTTTTCTGACCGCACCCGTGCTTTCCTCAAAATCCAGGAAGGTTGCAACAACTTCTGCACCTTTTGCATCATTCCATGGGCCAAAGGGCTGTCCCGCAGCCGGAAACCGGAAAATGTGCTGAAGCAGGCGCAGGCACTGGTTGATGCGGGGTACAAGGAAATTGTTTTAACGGGAATTCACACGGGCGGATACGGTGATGACCTTGAAAATTACAAGCTGGCTGACCTGTTGCGGGATCTGGATAAACTGGAAGGGTTGAAACGGATTCGGATCAGCTCCATTGAAGCCAGTCAGATTGATGACCGGATTATTGAGATGTTAAATACGTCTGAAAAAATGTGCCGCCATCTCCATATACCTCTGCAGGCCGGTGAAGATACAGTGTTAAAACGGATGCGGAGGAAATATACGACTGCGGAATTCAAGGAAAAAATCCACCAGTTGCAGGAAGCGATGCCTGATCTGGCGATTACTACCGATGTCATTGTTGGTTTTCCGGGCGAAACAGAGGAACAGTTTGAAAAAGGGTACCGCTTTATTGAGGAACTGAAAATGTATCAGTTGCATGTGTTTCCCTATTCCAAAAGATCCGGCACACCTGCAGCCCGCATGGCCGATCAGGTACCGGATGAGGTAAAACATGAACGGGTTGCACGTTTGATTGAATTGTCCAAACGGTTAACCATCGAGTATGCTGAACGGTTCGTCGGTGATGTGGTTGAAGTGATTCCGGAACGTCCCTTCAAGGAAAATCCCGACAGCGGACAGCTTATGGGGTATTCGGACAACTATCTGCAAGTTGTTTTTCCCGCCAGTGATGACGTGACGGGAAAAGTCTGCCGGGTTCGGATTGACAAGGCAGACCCGGAATATTGCTACGGCACTTTTATGGGCTGTATGGACGAAGTGCCAGGCCCGGCTCAGGCTATATGAGGAATGCAAGGTTGTTGACGGCAAGTGTTGACAACCTTTTTTTCCATTTTGCTCCTGATGATGGAAAGGGTGATCAAGTTGAAAGAGAATTCAGCCGGTGGTGTGGTATTTCGCAAAAGAAACGGAAAAATTGAAATTTTAATGATTGAAGACCGGTTTGGCAAATGGACCTTGCCCAAAGGAAAGCTGGAACCGGGAGAAACCGATGAACAGACAGCTCTGAGGGAAATCGAGGAGGAAACGGGGATCCGGGGCCGGATTGTCCGATCATTGGCTCAGGTTGGTTATACTTACGAACATCAGGAATGGGGGGAAGTGGTAAAAACAGTTCACTATTTTCTGGTGGAAGCTTTAAAAGGGGAAGAAACACCGCAATTGGAAGAAATTAACGGTGTCAAATGGCTTACCATGGAGAAAGCCTGGGAAAAACAACAGGCATTTGGCTACGGAAATAATGAAACCGTATTGAAGAAAGCAATTAACTTGCTTGACAGGCAATGAATACTCATTTGACAGGCACTGATTTTGGCGGGATCAGCCAAGTAATGCAACGGGCAAACTGATCGCAAAACGGCAATACGACGATAGAACAAATCAGATTGAACAGTGTTTGAATATGGGCGATTTGTGTTGCCGGATCGGGGGACAAATGGGGAGTAACCTGGGCGATGGCAGGAATCAGGGGAGTAAACAGGGCTACACCGGCCAGATTCAGAATCAGGTGGGAAAAAGCGACCTGTTTGGCAGCTGGTATCGTGTGGATGGATGCCATCAGCGCGGTAACACAAGTCCCTATATTGCTGCCTAACACAACAGCGATGGCAAAAGAAAGCGGAATGGCACCGGCAGCAAAAAAGCCCATGGCCATCGCAATACATGCACTGCTGCTGTGGATCAGTGCCGTGATGACGATTCCGGCAAGCAGGCCGGAAAGAATCGGGTTTCCCCCGTGTTGAATCAGCCAGGAAATCCAGCCCTGCTCCTTGAGCATGGAAGCAATGCTCTGCATCCATTCAATCCCCCAGAAAATAGCACCAAATCCCAAAAAAACAGAGCCGAAATTTTTGGGTACGGGGCGGTTCAGAAAATACAGTCCTCCGCCAAGCAACATGAGCGGAACGGCCAGATCTTCAATGTTTAAAGCCAGTATTTGGGTAGTGATGGTTGTCCCGACATTGGTTCCCAAGATGATGCCCAACGATTGGGAAAAACTGAGCATTCCCGCATTTACAAAGCCGATGGTTAAAACGGTAACCGCACTGCTGGATTGCAGGAAAGCGGTGGTAACTGTACCGGTGACAAAACCCCGCCAAGGGGTTTTTGTAAATTGAAGCAATACATCCTGCAAACGGTCACGGGCGAGATTTTCCAGCCCGGTTCGCATTTTGGAAAGACCCAGTAAAAAAACAAGCAGTCCAAATCCGAATGGAACCAGAATCGTCATGGACATCGGCTTATCCCTCCTTGTCATTTATATATATGGTGGACAGGGAAGGGACATGATCCTAAAATAAATAAAAGCCCTTCAAACGAAGGGACAGGATACCTGCATGAATTACCGGTTTTCCCCGGAACATTTACCAGACTCTTCAGCTGGCCGTTTTCCTTTGGGATGTTTCGGAATAAATGGCGGAGCATCAAACCCGGTAAAATCAGGACGATACAGTTCCGGGAAACCGGGCAATGCCCGTGGCTGATTGTTTGCTTGCGAGTAGACAGGATCAAGTTCGGGTGTACCGAAGATGGCCCATGTCCCGGTGTGCAGATCCTCTGCCATTCGCGGCGGAGTAAAATTCGGTTCATTTTTGGAAGTTTCCGGTTCGGATGGAGGAGATGATGAGTCTTTCTTCTTTTTGACCTCAATCAGAAATTGGCTCAATTCTTCCCGAACAATTTTCCGTATCAGTTTCTGAAGGTGGGATTCATGGGGAACATTTTGCTGTACCAAGGATTTCACCCCTTTTTCTGTGAAGCATGTTATATTATATGATAAGCGGGAAAAATGGGTGAATACATAGATCTTGCAAACAGGAGGAGGGAATTGTATGGAAGATTGCATTTTTTGCCAGATCGTTGAGGGGAAAATTCCTTCAAAGAAAGTATACGAAGATGAGCTTGTCTACGCTTTTCATGACATTTCTCCGGTTGCACCAACCCACGTACTGGTAATTCCGAAAAAGCATATTTCCTCGCTGATGGAATTAAAAGAGGAAGACCAGACGATTGTCAGTAAAATCATGATGGCAATCCAAAAAATTGCCAAAGAATTCGGGCTGGATGAAAAAGGTTTTCGAGTGGTCAACAATGTAGGGGAAGAAGGCGGGCAGACCGTATTCCATATCCACTTTCATTTGCTCGGCGGAAGGACAATGACCTGGCCTCCAGGTTGATTTTGACAGGATTTAGAGAGTTAAGCTATAATATATGATGAATTTTTGTGTCTCCAACGGTTGGCGAAAAGATAAGGAATCATGTTGTCTTTTCAGCTTCTTTTTGGGCATCGTTGGTAGATTTTAATTAAAGCAGGTGTTGTTGTGCTGACCCTCCTCTGGGGGAAGGCCGCTCTCTTGTAATTTTTTGCCTGAAATGTGTGGGTCTTTTTCCTTTGTTAGGCTGCCGGCCCAAATCGGTCTAGCTGACCCGTGGAGGGAGGGAATAGCATGGTAGAAACTCGTGTACGTAAAAATGAGTCACTCGATGCCGCGTTACGCCGTTTTAAACGTTCTTGCGCCAAAGACGGGATCTTGGCAGAATATAGAAAGCGTGAGCGCTATGAGAAGCCGAGTGTTAAACGTAAGAAGAAATCGGAAGCGGCTCGTAAAAAGCGCCGTTAGTGAGGTGTAGACTTTTGGGTCTGATAAAACGATTGGACCAGGACATGAAGCTGGCATTGAAAAACAAGGACAAAATCAGGCTTTCCACCATTCGTATGCTGAAATCAGCCATAAAGAAAGAAGAGATTGACAAGAAACATTCTTTAAACGATGACGAAGTGATTGCCGTAATTATGCGCGAGGTCAAACAGCGCAAAGACTCCATTGCCCAATATGAAAAGGCGGGTCGAGATGACCTTGCCGACAAGGAAAAAGCCGAAGTTGAAGTGCTTTCCGCTTATTTGCCCGAACCATTATCGGATGAGGAACTGAAAGATTTGGTTAAACAGGTCATTCAGGAAGTTGGAGCAACTTCCAAAGCGGATATGGGCAAGGTAATGGGGGCAGTTATTCCCCGGGTTAAAGGGCGTGCTGACGGCAGGAAGGTTAATCGCATCGTTCAGGAGATGCTTGGTTAATCTTATGCAGCGTGTTTCATACAACACGCTGTTTTTTTAGCAGGATTTTCCGATGTGGAGGGGTTGATGGCATTCATGGTGTTTGCGGAATTTCTGGCTGATCCCGTCGTCATGATGATCATTCTGGCGGTTGGCTTGCTTGGCCTGATCATCGAACTTCTTTCACCGGGCATTGGCATAGCTGCTATTGTAGGCCTGGGTTGTTTCGCCACATTTTTCGGAACCTATATGTATCAGGGATCTGCAGGCGTGTTGGAAGTATGTTTGTTTATTGCTGGAAGTATACTTATTGTGTTTGAAGTGTTGTTGCCGACATTGGGGATTCTGGGAATTGCCGGGATTTTTCTGGTGATAGTGTCTATTGTGGCATCTGTTCCTGATCTGAATGATGCCGTCCTGATCCTGGCCGGTTCCCTGTCAATAACTGGTCTTATCTTATGGGTATTATTCCGGTTTTTCGGCTGGAAAGTTACCTGGAACCGGGTCATACTAAGAACAGTTCAATCAAATGAAGAAGGGTACACATCATCCCGGGACCGGAAAAATCTGTTAAATCAGGCAGGAGTAACGCTTACGCCATTGCGGCCTTCCGGGTTTGCCGAGTTTGACGGGCAAAAAGAGGATGTCGTCAGCAATGGTGAAATCATTCCGCGCGGTGTAAAAGTGAAGGTGATTCTGGTTGAAGGATCCCGGGTAGTGGTGAAACGGGCGGAACAAGAAGAATAATTTGACTTGAGAGGTGAAACAAATGGTTGGTTCTATTTTTATTATTATACTTGTGGTTATAGGTATTTTCCTATTCTTTTCATTTGTACCGGTTATGTTATGGATAACCGCCATGGCTTCAGGCGTATATGTTGGTCTGACCACTCTGATCGGGATGCGATTACGCCGGATTGTTCCGTCCCGCATTGTCAATCCGTTGATCAAGGCGCGAAAGGCGGGATTAAATGTAGATATTTCCCAACTGGAAACACATTACCTGGCCGGAGGGAATGTTGACCGTGTTGTCGATGCCCTGATTGCTGCACAGCGAGCCAATATTGATTTGGTGTTTGAACGGGCCGCCGCCATAGACCTGGCAGGACGTGATGTGCTGGAAGCTGTGCAAATGAGCGTCAACCCGAAAGTAATTGAAACCCCAATTGTATCGGCGGTATGTAAAGATGGAATTGAAGTCAAGGTGGTTGCCAGGGTTACGGTCAGAGCCAATATTGACCGGCTCGTTGGTGGCGCTGGAGAAGAAACAATCATTGCCCGTGTGGGAGAAGGAATCGTCACAACCAACGGGTCTGCTGAAAGCCACAAGGAGGTTCTGGAAAACCCCGATATGATTTCAAATACCGTTTTGAGCAAAGGTCTGGATGCAGGGACAGCCTTTGAAATTCTGTCGATTGATATTGCCGATGTCGATATCGGCAAAAACATTGGTGCCAAGTTGCAGATTGACCAGGCCGAAGCCGACAAACGGATTGCCCAGGCCAAAGCGGAAGAACGCCGGGCAATGGCGGTTGCCCTGGAACAGGAAATGAAAGCAAAAGTGATTGAAGCAGAAGCGGAAGTTCCCATGGCTTTGTCGGAAGCGCTGCGTTCCGGAAAAATGGGCTTTATGGATTACTATATGTTGCAAAATTTGGAAGCCGATTCAAAGATGCGTCGATCCATCGGGGGAGATGACCTGAAAGGAGACAATTCCTGATGAACCGCAAACCCGGCGGAAAGAAAAATGTTGAAGAGAGACAGCAGGAGGACTTGAGACATCTGAAGGTTTCAGATCTGCGCCGGGGAATCCTGTTGCAGGAACTGCTGGGTCCGCCCCGCGCGCTGAAACGGTTCCAATGGACCCTTTTTCGCCGCAGATAAAATGATTTCAAGAGAAGCAAATTACGTTAACCTGTTCCTGGTGGGAACGGGTTTCTTTATTGCCATTTTCAACCATGGAAACAACTATCGTACATGAACTGACTTACTTTTCCAATACTAAGGCAAAGGAGGTGGTGAGTGTGCCTGGAAATCGTTCCAATCGGCTGCTTGTACCCGGCGCACGGCAGGTGTTGAATCAGTTCAAGGAAGAAGTTGCTGCTGAATTCGGGGTAAAACTGGGCTCTGATACGGCATCACGCGCCAATGGTTCCGTTGGTGGTGAAATGACCAGGCGCCTGGTTTCCCAAGCCCAGCAACAAATGCATAACAAATGAGGAAATGAGATCTGATACAAGCATGGGTTTATTCGTTGTCCCATGCTTTTTTATTGGCAGGATTGGCTCATAACCCGGAGTCAAAAAGCATAAAAATGAAACAGAAGAAGGGCCCCGGAGAGGAAGGCGGGATGAATGCGAAAATGGGTATCCGACTGGTTTGATTTGCCGGCAAATGTGGCAGGTGATGCTCCACGCATCGAAATGATCGGCACGATGGCCATGCAGGTGGAAAATTATCAGCAACTGGATAAATTTAATTCCGGTGAACTGCAATTGAAGGTGAAGGCCGGAGTCCTGGAAATAAAAGGAGAGCAATTGAAGATTAAGGCAATAGATCCGGAGGTTGTTCTGATTGAAGGCAAGATCCTTGAATTCCGATACAAGAAATAAAGGGAGGACCCGACAGTGCCATCCAACATGTTGCCAATGATGTTAAACGGAAAAATTGAATGTATCTGTGAGGGGGAAAAATTAATCTCCCTGGTGAATCAGGCCGTGCAAGCAGGAATGATGATTGAGGACATTGAGTGGTTGGACGAGCATCGGATTCGGTTGCGTATTCCGTTATCCCAATTTTTGGCCTTCTACAAGTTAAGGCGACAAGCGGGTATTCGAATACGGATTACCAAAAAAGAGGGGTTCCCTTTTTTATTGAAACGAATAAAGAAAAGAAAATTTTTTATTGGCGGTTTTGTACTTTTTTTTATCTTTATTTTTATGTTTACTTCTCTTATATGGAAAGTGAAAATTGAGGGAACGGAAAAAATTTCTTCCAAACAGGTACAAGCACTCTTGGAAAAGGAAGGAGTTTATCCCGGCCAATGGAAGATGCGTCTGCCTGACCGTGAAGAAATCCAGTACCGGTTGTTAAAGCAATTGCCCCAGGCATCGTGGGTAGGTTATCGTGTTGAGGGAACACGTGTAGTCGTAACCGTCGTCGAAAAGAAGGAACCGCAACAGGAACCGGATACAGCCGGCGACGCGGGACCAGTCCATCTGGTTGCAACCAAGAATGCCCTGATTTACGATATGCAGGTTGAGCGGGGGTACCCGCTGGTGGAAGTGAATGATGTTGTGCAAAAGGGCCAAACGCTGGTGTCTGGCATTTATGGCGATGTGGAAGGTTCCAAATCGAGGAATATCGTAGGCGCAAAAGGAAAAGTATGGGGAGAGGTCTGGTACGAGTCGGATGTGGTCATCCCGTTGGAGAGAAAGAGAAAAGTTTACACAGGTGAACGGGTTAAGCGCAATTGTCCTTACTTGTTTTCCTATGTTATTGAAAATCCGTTTGCCAAAAAGCCGGCATTCAAAAATGTCGATGTGATTGAGCATTTCCATTTACTGAAGCTGGCCAAATGGACTCTGCCGCTGGGGTGGGTAGAAGTTGAAAGTCTGGAAACGGAATGGATGGCTGAAAAACTGACAGTAAACCAGGCAGTACAGGAAGGATTGGTTCAGGCAAAAGAAGATTTGTTGCAAAAAATTGGGTTAGATGGGCGCATATTGGGGGAAAAAGTTTTGCAGAAGCGCCAAGAGAATGGTAAAGTTTATTTGAAAGTACACTTTGATGTGATTGAGAATATTGCAAGAATACAACCGATCCTGCAAGGAGAATGAGCCATTGCAAAATTCCGATTCTGAAATGAAAAAAATGAAAATTCATTTGCGCAATGCTGTTGAAGCGCTTAGTCTGTTTGGACCTCACGATGCCTTTTTGAAACAGATTGAAGCAAATACCAATGCCCAAATCATTTCCCGTGGAGAAGAGATAATCATTAAGGGTTCACCCCGGGAACTGGAAATATTGGATGATTTGTTCAAGGTGCTTCTTGCTTTAATCCGGCAGGGCATACAGGTGAATGAACGTGATATTATTTATGCGCACCGTCTGGCGGAAAAAGGTCTTGCCAATGAACTGCTCGATTTGTATCAGGAGGAGATCGGCGTTACGCAAAAAGGGAAACCGATTCGCGTAAAGACCCTGGGACAACGCCATTATGTATCTGCAATCAAAAAGTCGGATATCGTCTTCGGAGTGGGACCTGCCGGTACCGGAAAGACTTTTTTGGCAGTTGTGATGGCTGTTTCTGCATTAAAGGTACATCAGGTCAAACGGATTGTACTTACACGTCCGGCGGTTGAAGCGGGTGAAAATCTGGGCTTTTTGCCAGGCGATCTGCAGGAAAAAGTGGATCCATACCTGCGCCCGCTTTATGACAGTTTATACACCATGCTGTCAACAGAACAAATCAGCAAGATGATGGAACGAGGGTTGATCGAAGTGGCGCCGCTTGCCTATATGCGGGGGCGGACACTGGAAGACTCGTTTGTGATTCTTGATGAAGCGCAAAACACCACTCCGGAACAAATGAAAATGTTTTTGACACGGTTGGGATTCGGATCAAAAATGGTCGTTACGGGAGATGTGACGCAAGTTGATTTGCCAAAAGGAAAGAAATCCGGTTTGAAAGAAGCTGAGCGCATTCTCAAATCCATTCCCGATATTCGTTTTGTTTACCTGGGACAAGCAGATGTCGTAAGACATACCCTCGTGCAAAAAATAATTGATGCCTACGAAAGGGATTCCAATTTGCAAAACAGATAAGGAGTCGGTTCGCATGAAAGAGAAGAGGGAACCGATCCTTGGTATTATCCGTTGGTTCGGTTCTGAAAAATGGAAGGCAAGTTTACGTATACAGGTTTTCTTGTGCGCGATCTTTGCGATCGCGTTATATTTATTACTGATAAATCACGTATTGCCAAAACAATATGACATAGAGCGGGGAAAGCCCAGTCCGGAAACCGTAGTATCGCCTGTAACAAAAATCGATACATATGCGACAGAACAGGCAAAACAGGAAGCCGCCGCTTCGGTAGAACCGGTCTATATTAAAAATGACCGTCTGACAATCGAGCAGATCGGGAAAATAGACAGTATTTTTGTGACAGTAAAGGATTTGCTGGAAAAGGGCAATAAAGATCCGAATCAGTTTAAAAAAGCATTTGAGGCCACATTTTCCCAAACTTTTTCCGATTCTTTTTATCAACGGATTCTGAAAACTTCCCCGGATCGGTTGCAGGTGATCCGGTTAACCACCCGCCAGCTGGTTTCTGATATTTTGCAGCAAGGGGTCCGCAAGGATCAGCTGAGGGAAAAACAGGATGATGTCGATGAAAAATTATATCTGAGTGTCAATTCCCTGAACAGCAATGAACAGGCGCTGGCAAGCGAATTGGCCAAAAAAGCCCTGATCGTAAATGAGTTTTATGACAAGAAACAGACGGAGCAACAGAAACAGGCCGTACAGGATGCCATTAAACCGATTCCGATCAATAAAGGACAGATTATTGTAGCTTATGGGGAAGTGGTTACCGATGACCAGTATCGCAAGCTGCAGGAGCTGGGATTGCTGAAAAAGGATTCCGACATATTGATTCATACGGGAATGCTGTTGTTTGTATGTACCATTGTTACGCTCTTGTATTATTATATTTATCATTTTGAACCCGATATTTACCATAACAATATGAATCTGCTCCTGTTGTTTATGGTGATGCTGCTGACACTTCTGGGAATGAAAGTAGTCTCGTACGGACAAAATCTGGAGTGGAACACCATTGGTTATCTTGCCCCGATTGGTCTGGGATCCATGCTGATCACATTGCTGCTGAATATTCGCCTTTCACTTGTAAGCACAGTTATTCTGGCGATTTTTTGCAGTGTGATTTTTAATGGAGAAAACCACATGCTGTTTGATTTTCGCCCTGGCATAGTAACGTTGGTGAGTGGTGTGACAGCAGCATTTGCACTGGCGGATATACGAAGAAGAAGTGCCATATTAAAGGCAGGCCTGATTTCCTCAGTGGCCGCAGTTTTTCCGGTATTGGCCCTTAATTTTATGGTGCCGACAGAAGGAACACTGCAGGAATGGTTGCAGTCTGTCGGATTTGCCATGTTGGGCGCAATTTTTTCCGCAGTCTTGACAATAGGCTTTCTGCCGTATTTTGAGACATTGTTTGGAATCTTGTCACCGATGCGGCTTTTGGAACTGGCCAATCCAAACCATCCTCTGATGCGCAAGTTGCTGATGAAAAGTCCAGGTACCTACCACCATTCCATCATTGTGGGGAACCTGTCGGAGGCGGCTGCCGAAGCGATCGGGGCCAATGGTTTGCTGGCCAGGGTTGGTGCATACTATCATGATGTAGGGAAAACAAAGCGGCCGCAGTTTTTTATCGAAAACCAGCTGTATCGGGATAATCCGCACGACCGGATTTCCCCTAACCTGAGCAAAAGCATTGTCATTTCGCATACAAGGGATGGAGTCGAATTGTTAAAAGCGTATAATATTCCCAAACCCATTCAGGATATTGCTGCCCAACATCACGGCACCACTCTCTTGAAGTACTTTTACTTTAAAGCGAAGGAAAAACTGGATCATGAACAGGTGCGGCCGGAAGACTACCGTTATCCGGGACCGAAAGCACAATTTAAAGAAGCGGCAATTGTCGGGATTTGTGATTGCATCGAGGCAGCAGTTCGTTCTCTTTCCCGACCGACGCCGTCACGTATAGAAAATATGGTAAAGAAGATTATTCAGGACCGGTTGGAGGACGGGCAATTTGATGAGTGTGACATTACCCTGAAAGAACTGGAGTTGATTGGAAAGTCTGTCTGTGAAACGTTGCAGGGAATTTTCCATTCACGAATCGAATATCCTGATGAAGCAGGCAACCTAAAAGGAGCTAAAAAGGCATGAGTTTGCGTATTGATATGCAGGTCAATATTCCAGTAAACCAGGAAGAAAGACAATTGCTTTCAATAATCGAAAAAGCTTTGGAGCATGCTGCTAAAGCGGAGAATCTTCCTCCTGCGGATGTTTCTGTGGTGATCGTGGATAACAAACAGATTCATGAATTAAATAAAGAATATCGTCAAGTGGATCGCCCGACAGATTGTTTGTCTTTTCCTCTGTGGGAACCGGATGAAGACTGGGTCATTATGGAAGACGAAGAAACGGTTCCTCTGGGGGATATCGTTATCTCACTTGAAAAGGCCAGGGAACAGGCAGAAGAATATGGCCATTCAGTGGAACGGGAACTGGGTTTTTTGGCCGTGCATGGCTTTTTGCATCTGTTGGGGTACGATCATGAAACACCGGAACAGGAACGGGAAATGTTTGGGCGACAGGAGGAGATTTTGCATCTTGCCGGTCTCCGGAGATAAAAGGGAGGCAAAACCCATGTGGGTGACCAAGCTGTTGCGCAGTTTTGTCTATGCTTTGGAAGGTTTGAAATACACGGTGGTAACCCAGCGAAACATGCGCTTTCATTTTTTGAGTGCGCTGGGTGTACTTCTATTGTGTTTGTATCTGCCGATCAGCAAAGTGGAAGTTCTTGTCCTGTTTGCAACCATTGTTCTGGTTCTGTCAGCGGAATTGTTCAATACAGCGATTGAAGCCGTCACAGACATGGTGACCAAAGAATATCATCCGCTGGCCAAAGTGGCCAAAGATGTAGCAGCCGGCGCTGTGCTTCTTACAGCCGGCTTTGCCGTCATCGTCGGGATCAGTGTCTTTTATCCGTATCTTGATTCCTTGTTCAGACTGGCTCTCAGCCAATCTACCATCCCGGCCAATATCAGCCTGGCCGTAATTATTGTTTTTGATTTCTTTCTTACGCTTTTTATAAAAGGATGGTTGCAGCGAAAGGAACGCGAAAGCTGGGAACCCAGCATGACAGCTTCCATTGCCAGCTGCGTTTCTGTCTTGCTGATTGCCGTAATTGGCAACCTGCTGATTACCTTGCTGGTTCTTGTCCTTCTGGCAATGCTGATCGGTACCCGTCTTCGCTATCAGGCTTCACGCAAAGCGATTGTGTCCGGGGTGATCCTTGGACTGTTGGTGGCAGTGATTGGTGTGCAATTATTGTAAATCATTTTTTGCCTGACTATAATAAAAGAACGGAATTGCCCTGTGCAAGCGGACAAAAAGCGGCAGGAACCTTGCGATCAGGGGAAAGGAGTTTTGCGATTTTGGGACAGAAGTTTCGTTCAGGATTTGTGGCATTAATCGGACGGCCCAACGTGGGAAAATCGACCTTGATGAACCATGTTATTGGCCAGAAAATTGCGATCATGTCGGATAAACCGCAAACAACACGCAATAAAATCCGGGGCGTTTATACCGATGAGACCGGACAGATTGTTTTCCTGGATACACCTGGAATTCACAAGCCCCATTCAAAATTGGGAGAAATGCTTGTCCGTACTTCCCGCAACGCTCTGGAAGAAGTGGATCTGATCCTGTTTTTGGTGGATGCTGCTGCGGGTGCCGGTCCCGGGGATGAGTATATCATGGGGCACTTGAAAGAGGTGAAGACGCCTGTTTTTCTGGTGGTAAACAAAATCGACCAGGTGCATCCGGATCAGCTGTTGCCGTTAATTGACCGTTACCGGAATCAATTTTCGTTTGCCGAAGTGATCCCCATTTCGGCATTGCAAGGGAATAACACAGGTACATTACTGCAACAGATTTTTTCCTATTTGCCGGAAGGTCCCATGTATTATCCCGCAGACCAGGTGACGGATCACCCGGAACGTTTTATCGTGGGAGAGTTGATTCGGGAAAAGGTGTTGGAACTGACTCGGGAAGAAGTCCCTCATTCCGTGGCCGTTGTAGTGGAAGAAATGAAGGCCAGGCCGGATGGCAGGATTGTTGATGTGTTGGCAACAATCTATACGGAACGCCCGTCACAGAAAGGAATTCTGATTGGCAAAAAAGGGGCGCTGCTCAAGGAAGTGGGAAGCCGGGCCCGCAGAGATATTGAACGGTTACTGGGTGTAAAAATTTTTCTTGATTTGTGGATCAAGGTAAAAAAAGACTGGCGTAATGAAGAAATGATGTTGCGCAGACTGGGATATACGGAAGATGACAACTAACCGATGCAAAAAGTGACAAATTTTCCTTCTTATACTCTCAGAACTTTTCGGTCATCCTAACAGTTGTAAATCAGTCGTTCAAACTGAAAGGATGATGCTAGTTGCGCAATTTCGTCTGGAGTTGTTTTCAGGTAACTGGCAGTATCGATGCCTATCTGTTGTACAAGAGTCTGGAAGCCGTCCAGAACATGAAAGAGCAGGTAAAAGAAGAGCAGGATGAGGAGGAAAGCGGCTGAAACGGGGAAGGGCGGTTAGCAAGTGTTAAAGAAATTTGAGGGAATTGTCCTTAAAGCTCGTGATTACGGGGAAAGCAACCAGATTTTAACCGTTTTTACCAGATATCAAGGCAAAATTGCGATCATGGCCAGGGGTTCCAAGAAGACAAGAAGCCGGTTTGGGGCGGTGACCGAGCCTTTTACCCGGGCACATTTTGTGACCTTTGGTACAGGAAACATTTTGACATTGTCACAGGCGGATCTTATTCATTCTTATCATCTGTTACGTTCTGACTTGTTGTTGATGGCATACGGCGCTTATTGGGTAGAAATCATTGATAAAACAACAGAAGACAAGGAACCCTGTCCGCCTCTGTATGAGATGCTGGTACTACTTTTGAGCCGGCTGGAGCAGAAAACCGATCCGGATATTTTAACTTTTATTCTGGAATTGCGTATACTGGAAATGGCCGGATATACTCCGGTTTTGGACAGTTGTGTATCCTGTCATGAAAGTAAGCGCCCTGCACGGTTCAGTGTTCGTCAGGGCGGCTTTTTGTGTGAACAGTGCCAGTCACAGGATCCTGAGGCTCTTCCGGTTTCCGAAGCAAGTGCCCGCATCCTGCCAACTTTGCTCAAGATGGATCTTCGCCGGCTTGGCGAGGTGAAGATAAGACAGGAGACCAGGAAGCAACTGGAAAAAATAATTCGCAGTTTTGTTGCCGAATATCTTCCTGTCCGCCTGAAGTCGCTTCACTTGCTGGAGCAGTTGAAAGGAAGCTGGTCTGAGTGAAAGGATCGCAGTTGACATTTTGGTGATAATTTGCTATATCTTTAATTAAATTTTCAGATGTGCGCAATGAGGGAAAAGGAGTAGCCAAAACAGCCTGAGATAGCGAGCCGGGGGTGGTGGGAAGCCTGGTTCAGGCATTTGGTGAAGGCAGTTCCAGAGCGCTGTCGCTCCAAGAAAGCGGGCCTGGCTTCAGGTCAAATAGGGTGGAACCGCGGGAACACCTCTCGTCCCTATGAGAAAACCATTGGTTTTGTCAGGGGCGAGAGGTTTTTTGATGAAAAAATCGGGTGAAATTGTTGGAGGTGGATTGGATGAATATGCAAACAATGATTAAAAAATTGCAAGATTACTGGGCAGACCAGGGATGTATTCTCTGTCAGCCTTATGATACGGAAAAAGGGGCAGGAACCCTGAACCCGATGACTTTTTTGCGCGCACTCGGTCCCGAACCCTGGAAGGCAGCCTATGTAGAGCCTTCCCGTCGTCCTGCAGACGGGCGCTACGGGGAAAATCCAAACCGTCTGTATCAGCATCATCAGTTTCAGGTAATTTTGAAGCCGGCTCCGGACAACATTCAGGAGATTTATTTGCAGAGCCTGCGGGCATTAAATATCAATCCTGTTGAACATGATATTCGCTTTGTGGAAGATAACTGGGAAAATCCCACATTTGGAGCAGCCGGACTGGGCTGGGAAGTTTGGCTTGACGGCATGGAAGTAACCCAGTTTACATATTTTCAGCAGGTAGGCAGCCTTGATGTGGATCCGGTTTCGGTTGAGTTGACGTATGGATTGGAGCGTCTCGCTTCTTATATTCAGGAAAAGGAAAATGTATTTGACCTGGAGTGGGTTGACGGGGTGAAATACGGGGATGTATTCAGCCAACCGGAATATGAGCACTCCAAATATACTTTTGAAGTATCGGACAAGGACTGGCTTTTTCGCCAATTTGACGATTTTGAGCGGGAAGCCATGCGTGCCCTGGATGAACGATTGGTTTTTCCTGCCTATGACTATGCCCTGAAATGTTCCCATGTGTTTAATCTGCTGGAAGCCAGGGGGGCAATCAGCGTTACCGAACGGACCGGGTATATTGGAAGAGTCCGGAACATGGCCCGCAAAATTGCCAGAGCATTTATAGAAGAGAGAGAAAGACTGGGTTATCCCTTATTGAAACAAAAAGGAGGGGAAGTACGTGTCTAAGGATTTGCTGCTGGAAATCGGTTGTGAAGAAATTCCGGCCCGTTTTGTGGATGAAGCCGTCAGCCAGCTGGCCGAAAAACTGACCGGGTGGCTTGAGGAACACCGGATCAGTTATGGTGAATCTCGGACTTTCGCCACACCGCGCCGATTGGCAGTAAGAATTTCGAATGTCAATGAGCGCCAGGAAGATATTTATGAAGAAGTAAAAGGCCCGGCCGAAAGAATTGCCAGACAGGCAGATGGAACCTGGAGCAAAGCGGCCCGTGGGTTTGCGGGAAAACAGGGCATTTCCGTTGAACAACTGGTCATCAAGGAAGTAAAAGGGGAAAATTATGTTTTTGCCAATATTCATCATGAAGGAAAGCAGACAAAAGAATTGCTTTTAAAAGGCATTCCTTCCATTTTGGATCATCTTCACTTTCCCAAAACGATGCGCTGGAATTCGCGTGTCCGGTTTATTCGCCCGGTGCGCTGGCTGGTGTGTTTATTCGGAGATGAAAAGATTCCCTTTTCCTGGGCGGGCCTGACTGCCGGAAATGAGACAGAAGGGCACCGCTTTCTGGGTTCACGCGTGTCCGTTCCTGACGCGAAAGCGTATGAACAGGTACTGGAAAAACAATATGTTCTGGCAGAAGTGGATAAAAGAAAGAACCTGATAGCAAGTCAACTGAGGCAACTGGAAAAACAGGAGGGTTGGGTAATTCCAGTCGATAAAGGGTTGCTGGATGAAGTCACGCATCTGGTAGAATATCCGACAGCATTGTACGGACGGTTTGAAGAAGAGTTTTTGCAATTGCCGCGTGAAGTGCTGGTGGTAACAATGAGAGAGCATCAACGGTATTTTCCGGTGGAAGACCAAAATGGACAATTGTTGCCCTTTTTTGTAACGGTGCGCAATGGAGACGATCGTTATCTTGAATCCGTAGCCAGAGGAAATGAAAAAGTATTGCGAGCCCGTTTGGCTGATGCCCGTTTCTTCTTTGAAGAAGACCTGAAAATTTCGCTGGAAGAAGCCGTCAAAAAACTGGACCAGATTGTTTACCAGGATGAACTGGGCAGTCTGGGCGAGCGGGTAGGGCGCATTCGGCAGCTTGCCTCTGCCCTGGCGGAAGCGGCGTGTCTTTCTCAGTCCGAACAGGCGTTATTGGAGCGGGCTGCGCAAATCTGCAAGTTTGATATCGTGACCCAGATGGTTGGAGAATTTCCTGAACTGGAAGGCGTTATGGGACAAACATATGCGCTTCATGCCGGCGAGGAAAAGGAAGTGGCCCAGGCGGTGTATGAGCACTATTTGCCGCGGTTTGCCGGAGACAACCTGCCAACGCTGAGAATTGCCGGACTGTTGTCACTTGCTGACAAAATGGATGCGATTGTGTCCAGTTTTGGTATTGGAATTCAGCCGACCGGTTCCCAGGATCCGTATGGATTAAGGAGAAAAGCTGCCGGCATTATTCAGATCCTGCTGGAGGAAGATTATCATTCCTTGTCGCTTGTCCGATTGTGGCAAAATGCCCTGGATCTTCTGGAAGAGGCCGGCCTGCTCAAAGTTGATCGAAGTGTTGTTGACAAAGAGTTGCATGACTTTTTTGCCTTGCGGCTGCGTACCATTCTGCAGGAAACAGGGATTCGTTACGATATTATTGATGCCGTCCTGAAATCAGATCTCGCTTATCCGGTTCAGATCATGGAAAAAGCCAAAGTGTTGATGGAGCAGATCGGGCGGGAATCCTTCAAGCATGAAGTTGAAGGATTTACAAGAGTGGCCAATCTGGCTGCCAAAGCGGAGACTGACCATCTGGATCCGTCTCTGTTCAGGGAGGAGGCAGAGCAACTGCTGGCCCGCAGCCTGCAGGAAGCAACAGAGAAATATGAGCAGGCCAAACAGCAAAAGGATACACAGGAGATGTATCGTACGCTTGCGGCCATGACACCGGAGATCCACCGCTTTTTTGATCAGGTAATGGTTATGGTAGAGGATGAATCTGTCAGAAATAACCGCCTGGCGCTGCTTAAAAAAATTACCCAATGCACAAGCCAGTTTGCTGATTTTGACCGGATTGTGTTTGCCTGATTGGCGAATGGAAAGAGGAAACAGGTTAGAAGCTGTTTCCTCTTTTTCCTTTAAAAAATCAGAAAGATTTGTTAAATATATTGATATTAAAGGAGAAAGTATCAGGCTGGAGCAGGGCAGAAGTTTGTGATAAATCTGCGAAACAAAGACAATTTATTACAATTTGATTATTAATTGACTGAAAGAAAAAATTGTACTGGCAAAAGGAAAGAGGAATATTATATACTAAATATGTGTTTTGTCTTAAAAGTATGTCACAATTAACAGACTTTTATCATGCAAAGATTTTGTGGGAGGTGTGACAAGATCGAGCTTACAAAGCGCCAGGAAAAAATTTTAGAGATTGTTAAGGAAAATGGTCCGATTACTGGAGAACAAATTGCGGACAAGCTTAACTTGACAAGAGCAACATTACGTCCTGACTTGGCAATCCTCACCATGGCTGGTTTGCTGGAAGCACGGCCGCGAGTAGGTTATTTTTATTCCGGAAAAACCACGAACCAGCTATTGGGCGAACATATACGCAACCTGTTGGTTAAAGATTACAAATCCCGTCCAATCGTCGTGCAGGAAAACACCTCTGTTTATGACGGAATCTGCACCTTGTTCCTGGAAGATGTTGGATCTTTGTTTGTGGTAAAAAAGGAGAGGCGACTTGTCGGTGTGGTCTCACGGAAAGATTTGCTGCAAATTGCAATGGGAAAACAGGATTTGCAATCGGTTCCGATTGGGGTAGTGATGACAAGAATGCCCAATATCGTTACCTGCAATCCGGAAGATTCGTTGTATTATGCGGCAGTGCAGATGATGCGCCATGAAGTGGACTCCCTGCCTGTCGTCAGACCGATGGATAAAGAAAAAAATGATTTGGAAGTAATCGGCCGCATTAGCAAGACAACGCTGGTCAGAGCGTTTGTCGAGTTGGGGCAGCCATAGAGAATGCAAATCAAAGGAGGGGGTATTCATTTCTATGTCAGATCAGCTTCGGGTTGTTTATGTCGTGTCTGATTCCGTTGGTGAAACAGCAGAACTTGTGGTAAGGGCGGCTTCCAGCCAGTTTAACGGTGGGGATATCGAGATCAGGCGCATTCCTTATGTTACCGATACGGATACGATTGTGGAAGTGGTACAGGCCGCCAAAGAGGAAAATGCCCTCATCGCGTTTACACTCGTTGTCCCCGAACTGCAAAAACGAATGATAGATGAAGCCGTTGAGAAGAATGTATTGTATGTGGATATCATGGGGCCAATGATGGAAGGGATGGCCTCATTGTATAAACATGTTCCCAAACACAAGCCGGGGCTTATCCACAAGTTGGATGAAGATTACTTCCGGAAGGTGGAAGCCATCGAATTTGCCGTCAAGTATGATGACGGTAAAGATCCGCGGGGATTGCTGAATGCCGATCTGATCCTGGTCGGGGTTTCACGCACCTCAAAAACCCCGTTATCCATGTATTTGGCGCACAAGCGCTATAAAGTGGCCAATGTTCCGCTTGTTCCTGAAGTTGAACCGCCGGAGGAACTGTTTCAGATACCGCCGCATCGCATTATCGGTTTGACCATTGATCCGGACCAGTTGAACAGTATTCGCATGGAACGGCTTAAATCGTTGGGGCTGGATTCTGAAGCCAATTATGCAAGCATGGAACGGATAATGGAAGAACTGGATTATTCAGAGCGGGTAATGCGCCGTCTGCGTTGCACCGTGATTGATGTATCAAGGAAAGCTGTGGAAGAAACGGCCAATTTGATCATTGATATTCTGAGAAAGAGAGGGCTGACCCGATGAGCAAAAAAAAGGTATATCGCTTTGACGAAGGAAACGCTGAAATGAGGGATCTGTTGGGAGGGAAAGGAGCCAATCTGGCGGAAATGACCCGGGCCGGTTTGCCGGTTCCTCCCGGTTTTACTATTACGACTGAAGCATGCAACGATTTTTTTGCCAACGGGGAAGTCTTGTCCGGGCAATTGATGGAGCAAGTGACGCAGGCCATCTCCGATCTGGAGAAGAAAACGGGGAAAAAACTGGGACATCCCAAAAATCCGCTTCTGGTTTCCGTTCGTTCCGGTGCCAAATTTTCAATGCCGGGAATGATGGATACGATTCTCAATCTCGGATTAAATGATCAAACGGCAGCCGGACTTGCTGAACAGACATGCAATCCTCGCTTTGCCTACGACTGCTACCGGCGGTTTATTCAAATGTTTGGGGATGTTGTATTGGAAATTGATCATTATAAATTTGAACATATCATTATGGATTTGAAAGATAAGCGGAATGTTCAGCTTGATACAGAGCTGGAGGCGCGTGACTGGCAGGAAGTGATCCATTCGTTCAAAAAGCTGATCAAGAAGGAAACAGGAGAAGAGTTCCCGCAAGAACCGATGGAGCAGCTGGAGAAGGCTGTTCACGCAGTTTTCTCATCATGGAACAATACCCGGGCCAAAGTTTACCGCAAAATGAACCGCATTCCTGACAATCTCGGAACGGCTGTCAATGTGCAAGCAATGGTATTTGGCAATACGGGAGAAGAGTCAGGCACGGGAGTCTGTTTTACACGGAACCCTTCCACCGGGGACAAGGAACTGTATGGAGAATTTCTGGTTAATGCCCAGGGGGAAGATGTTGTGGCCGGAATTCGCACGCCGCAACCAATTTCCGAGTTGCAGGATTGTATGCCCGATATGTATGAACAACTGGTAGCCATCTGCAACCAACTGGAATCAGCTTACCAGGATATGCAGGATATTGAATTTACGATTGAAAACCGGAATTTATACATTTTGCAGACCCGCTCCGGAAAAAGGACTACACAGGCTGCCATCAAGATTGCCGTAGATATGGCGCGTGAAGGAATATTGTCCCGTGAAGAAGCGTTGCTCAGAATTGAGCCGGAGCAATTGGACCAAATGTTGCATCGGCGAATCGATCCTGCTGCCAGCCTCAAGACCTGGGCCAAAGGACTGCCAGCCTCGCCCGGAGCTGCATCCGGAAAAATCGTGTTTGACGCGGACAAGGCCGAGGAACTGGAAAAACAAGGGGAAAAAGTTATTTTGGTTCGTCCGGAAACAACACCGGAAGATATTCATGGCATTCTGGCTGCCCAGGGGATTTTGACAAGCCGGGGCGGAATGACCTCCCATGCGGCCGTAGTTGCAAGGGGAATGGGAAAAGCCTGTGTCTGCGGCTGTGAACAGCTGAAGATCGACTTGCGCAACAAAACTGTAACGAACGATGATATTACCTTGCATGAAGGAGATCTTTTGTCGATTGACGGAGGAACCGGGCAGGTATTTATCGGAGAAGTGCCAATGATTGATCCCGAACTTTCACCAGAGTTTCAGGAACTGCTGGCCTGGGCGGACGAAAAGCGCAAGTTGTCGGTGCGAACCAATGCCGATAATCCGGTTGATGCGAAGAAAGCCCGGGAGTTGGGGGCTGAGGGCATCGGTTTGTGTCGTACTGAACATATGTTTATGGATCCGGAAAGGGTTCCGATTGTGCAGGAAATGATCCTGGCTGAACATGAAGAGGAACGAAAACAGGCGCTTGCCAAGCTTTTGCCCATGCAAAAAGAAGACTTCAAGGGGATTTTCCAGGCGATGGATGGTCTTCCTGTAAATATCCGTTTACTGGATCCGCCACTCCATGAATTCTTGCCAAACCTGGAGGATCTGCTGGTGGAGGTTACCCGATTGCAGGTTACGGGCCAGGAGGCTACTTCCGCTTACCGACAGAAAGAAACCCTGCTGAAAAAAGTGCGGTCTCTCCACGAATTTAACCCCATGCTTGGACTGAGGGGTTGCCGCCTGGGGATCATTTATCCCGAGATTTATCGCATGCAGGTTGAAGCCATCTTTCAGGCTGCCGCCGAGTGTATCAAGGACGGGATCAAGGTAGAACCGGAAATCATGATTCCGCTGGTGGGGCATGTGGAGGAATTGAAACAGATGCGTGCCCTGGTGGAAGAAGTTGCTGAGGAAATGATCCGTCAAAACCGGGTAGAAATTTCTTATCAGATCGGAACAATGATCGAGGTGCCGCGAGCTGCGTTGACGGCAGATCAGATTGCCGAAGAGGCTGATTTCTTCTCGTTTGGAACCAACGATTTGACCCAAACGACATTTGGTTACAGCCGTGATGATGCGGAAGGGAAGTTTTTGCACATTTATGTGGAGCAAGGGATCTTGCCGCACAATCCTTTTATCAGTATTGATCGTGAAGGAGTAGGTGAACTGATCCGCTTCGGTATAGAAAAAGGCAGACAGGTAAAATCCGGTTTGAAAACGGGCATCTGTGGAGAGCATGGGGGAGAAAAAGCTTCCATTCAATTTTGCCATGAAGCAGGCTTGAATTATGTAAGCTGTTCACCGTTCCGTGTGCCGCTTGCCAGACTCGCTGCAGCTCATGCTGCGATTTCAGGTGAATAAAGTATGTATGTGAGAAATGATACAGAAATATGATAAATAAAAAGAAATGATTATAAAAAATACCCAATGATTGGGTATTTCAGCTTGTCGACAAAGTCAGTTTTCATGACAGGTCGACAAGCTTTTTTGTCGAATCATTTTATATAGAA